>JAESQI010000214.1 GCA_016765255.1 Robiginitomaculum sp.
ACTTCTTTCATATCCGCAATATGTAAATCTATTAAATCACGGAAGCGGTAGGTCTTGTTATTTATGGGTGGATTTATTGGTTGCCCGCAATCGGCGCGGCGCTCTGCTTCTAAGGCCCAAGATTGAGCATCTGCTCGCCGAAGAAAGGTTTTTGAGGCGTATTGTCCACGTCTTCTAATTTGTACGCGAAAGTTACCTGACATGAGTTTTAAAATAGTTGCCATAACGTGTGCGAATCCTGTGCAGTGCCAGAGTGAACTACAGGGAATTAGCGGGATATACCGGGAGTTTCCGAGTGCACACGGCGGGTTTAAGTCATTGAGGTATAACAAAAAACTATGATAAATCAAGGGTTTACATTCGCCGTGGCGCCCATGATGGATTGGACGGATCGGCATTGTCGGGTGTTTCACCGGATGCTGACTAAGCGGGCATTTTTGTATACAGAGATGGTGGTTGCGGACGCGGTCATTCACGGGGATAGGCCGTATTTGATTGGGTATAATGAGTGCGAGCATCCAGTTGCCTTGCAAATTGGTGGGTCTGATCCGCACAAATTAGCGGAAGCCTCAACGATTGGGGCGGGCTTTGGCTATGACGAGATCAATCTGAATGTGGGCTGTCCATCTGACCGTGTGCAGTCTGGGCAATTTGGTGCCAGCCTGATGGCAAACCCAAAATTGGTGGCAGATTGTTTTACGGCGATGCAAAATGCGGTGGATATTCCAGTCACAATAAAATGCCGCATCGGGATTGATGATCAAGAGACCCATAACACTTTGCCGCACTTTATTGAAACGGTGAGCGGGGTAGGGTGTGAGCATTTTATCATTCATGCCCGCAAAGCGTGGCTGGATGGCCTTTCCCCCAAGGACAACCGCACTGTGCCACCGCTCGATTATGATTTGGTGCGAGAAATGAAATCACAATACCCGAGATTGTCCATTAGCCTAAATGGCGGATTGGAAACTTTGGCCCAAGCACAAGAGGTATCACAAGGTCTTGACGGGGTGATGTTTGGGCGGGCGGCCTATCATAATCCGTGGATATTAAGTCGGGTTGACGGGGAGATTTACGGCGAAAAACCGCAGACTATTTCAAGGGACGAAATTGTCATGAACCTCATTGACTACGCGAAAACCATGGAGATAAAACATCCCTCTACCAAAGCTCTAGTTCGGCATGTTATGGGGCTCTATCACGGGGAGACCGGGGCGCGAATTTGGCGGCGGGCTTTAAGCGAAGCGGATGCGTCACTCCCCCCATCACAAAAAATTAAATTGGCATTTGCGGCTATAAAATCCGTACAAGAAAGCCATGAGATACTAAGAGAGGACTAATGGACACGCAATTATTCATATTGGCATTTGCGCTCCTCGCTGTTGGTGGCGTGGCTGGATTTAGCGCTGGCCTATTTGGCATAGGCGGCGGGGCGATTATTGTGCCTGCGCTCTATTATACATTTAGCGCTCTTGGTTATTCCCAAGACATAAGCATGCATGTTGCCATCGCCACGTCCATGGCCGTTATTATTGTAAGCTCACTTCGTTCTGCGCATTCTCATCATCACCGAGGCGCGGTAGATTGGTCACTCGTATGGCCTAAAAACCCTTTGAGAAGTTGGGGTATTTGGATCGGAGTTGGTTCGCTTATTGCTGCATTGATTATTTCTCCCCATCTTTCGGGAGCTTCTCTTGTCAGTATATTTGCCGTGTTTATAGCTGGTATCGGCTTACAATTTATATTTGGCCGACCTGAATGGACATTGTTAAACCATGTCCCTAGAGACGGGATTGTGCCTCCCATATTTGGCAGTATTTTGGGTGGGTTTTGCGCTCTTTTGGGGATTGGGTTTGGCTCAATAGGGGTGACGCTGATGGTCTTGTGTAAGAAGAAAATTCATGAAGCTATCGGTACGGCGGCGGCGCTTGGGTTTTTTATTAGCTTGCCTGCGACAATCGGCTATATTTTAAGTGGACAAAATATCAGTGGACGCCCTGATTATTCTATTGGCTATGTCAATGTTTTAGGATTCGTGATGATCGCGATTACAAGTTTTATCTTTGCCCCCTTAGGCGTGAAAACGGCGCATAATCTAAGCCAGCAAAAACTGCGAATTGTTTTTGGGATTTGTTTGTTGGGGTTGGCCCTAAATATGATCCGCAAGGGTTTATTGGTGTAGTGTCAATTCGCTAGACGCGACTTCCATTTTTCGGAGTTCACCAAGATAACTCATACCGAGTAGGGAATGGGTAAGCCCTTTAGGAATGACAACAGCTTTAACATTATGCACAGTCACATTGCCAACCGATAGGCTGGCAATTTCCGTATGCGCCGCCATAACTTTCCCTGCAGCTGTATTCATAGGGGCGTTATAATCGAGATCGCTAGGTCGAAGACCAGCTTTTTTAGCGTCCTTCGGCGTCAAAACAACGACGCTGGCACCCGTATCAACCAAAAGCTTGACCTTCATATTATTGACCAGCGCGTTGGCCCAATACTGACCATCAGGTGATTTGCTAATGACGGCAGAATAGCCGTAATATGATTGAGATACGGGCTGCGTGGTGGGGGTGTCTTGTTCTGGCCCTAAATGCTTTGCTTTGGCGGAGACTCTTGCATCAGATATGAATTGTGGATCAAGACCTGCATATTCGTAAATATTGTCGCGGTAAAGGAACGCAAATATACCAGCCGAAAATAGACCACTGATCAAGACTGCATCTCTAATAAGGTTGTTTGCCATGACGGATTTAGTATATATTTATGGTTACTTAATTGTGAATATCTGACAGAATTTTGTGAAAAGGCTAATTATATGTTGATTGCTCATTTTGGATTGATAATAATGGGACTATTATGACGGACAAAGCCAGCAAACCATTTGATGATATTCGCAATCTTGTTTCGACAATGCCGAACCATGAGGCCAAAAATGATGCGGATTTGGCAGGTGGGGGTGAAACGGGCCAGACTGACCTAAAACCTCTAGGTCGTCTTGATAAAATAGTAAATTGGCTAGAAATGTGGCAAGGCCCAGCTCTCGGGCAAGAATCAGTCACTATTACGCAGCCAATGGTATGTGTATTTGTCGGTACGCACAAAGTCGCAAAATTTGTTTCAGGGAGTGATCCTGTAGCGCAAGCGAAGAAGCGTGTTGAAATGCTGTCAAGTGGAAAGGCGGCGTTGCGCGGAATTGCGACGTCGCAAGGTGCCGC
>JAESQI010000215.1 GCA_016765255.1 Robiginitomaculum sp.
ATGGCTGAATGGTTTACGAATCCATGGGCGTCACATTCATTTGGTGAAAACATACCGCGCCCAATGGCAGGCAAGCCAAGTTTGTCGGCGGCTTTAAAGCTGGGAGAACCTAAGGGTTCATCCAAATTGATATTGCGGGCTTTGGCAATGTCGGGAATGTCGACTATAAACTTGGGTGCACGGTCTTTCAGACGTCGCGGCCACGAGAATGTTTTGCCAGTTCGCCTCGATATATGGGATAGAGTTTCTACAATAGTTGCCGATAGGATTTGCGGTGTTTTTGTGATGATATGCGCCAATGTAATATCTGTCTCGCCCAAATGGACAATGGCGGTTTGTACGGCCATGCCGTGACCGGGGCGAATTTCTTTATGATAATTTATGTGCTGGCTTGTCGGGATCACTGTACTAAAAGCCCGCGCTTTAAACATACCCGGCAGGCCAAGGCGGCTAAAAAAATGCGCCCGCGCCTGAGCAGCCCGGTCAAAATAATAGCGCATATTCATATGCCCGAGTTCGTCCGCTTCCCAAGATAGGGCCTCACCCCGATATGTTTCGCAAAACTCTCCCATGTTTAGGAATTACAGTTTTTACAAAGACCATAATGTTCAATCACAGAGCGGTGAATGCTAAATCCTTCTGGCACACATTCCACATGGTCATTGGCATGTCTTTCTTGTAAAGATTTGCACGTCTCGCAAATGAAAAATTCTGCAACGTGGCCCGCGCTTGAATGATCGCAAGCCACATAAGCATTTAAGGCCTCGATGCGGTGCACAAGCCCAAGTTCTGCTAAGAAATCCAAGGCCCGATATACAGTTGGCGGCTTTGGCGAGCCAAGCTCTGGTTGTAATTTACCCAACAAATCATAGGCTTTTATCGGCCCTTGCTCATGGGTAACCAGACTAAACACATGTTCGCGCAGGGGGGTGAAGCGCCGACCCTTCTCTTCACAAATTTTGCGGGCTGCCAATAACATTTGTTCAGGGCTTTGATATTGGTGGTCATGTTTGCAATTTGGCTCAGGCATAGACATAAAGAAATTCTCGCAGTTTTTTAATCTATATCATGAAAAATCTGTTTCGCACCTGTATTTTTTTGCAAAACGCGCCAGTTTTCAGTCCAAAGTCTCATTTTAGTGGCATTGGGGTAATTTCCCATTGAAGTGGGCTCTACATTACGGTATGGACGCGTGATTTATATTTTAGCCGCTTTTACATATAAGCAATTACAGACTTAAAAGAGATTTATTATGGCAAAAACACCAGAGAATACGGCAAATGTCACAGGCAATGTGATGATGTATGAAAATCCACAGCCTTTGACAAAAGACAAACACGCAAAATTCGGTGTCAAATCAGTGGAAAAACCTTTTACCTTTATGGAAAAGTCCCACTTTATGCCGCTAACGGCAGTGGAATTTGGGGCCGCTTGCTCTAGTTTCCCAATTATCTTTGCGGGTGACGATAAAACACCTCTCGCAGTTATGGGTATTCGCGGCGAAGAAAACTTGTTTGTTAAAGACGGCATTTTTGATAATTCATATTATATGCCTTCATTTGCAAGGCGTTATCCATTTGTACTGGCTGGCGACACAGCAAATGATCGTTTTGTTGTTTGTGTTGATGAGAGCGCCGAATGCGTTACCAATAAAAAACCTGACCAAGCTTTCTTTGAGGGTGACGAGCCGTCGAAATTCACCAATGAAGCGTTTGAATTTTTAAAAGCATTTGAACAAGATCGCCGCACTACCGAAGCAATGATCACGCGCTTTAAAGAGCTGGATTTGTTTGAGCAAAAAGAAATGAATTTCCAAGGCAATAACGCAGATGGTTCATTATCAGAGAAACAAAAAATTGCAGATTATTTTGCGGTTACGGATGAAAAATTACGTGGGCTTGACGAAAAAACCCTCAAAGAGTTTATGGATAATGGCTATTTGTCTGTTGCATACGCCCATATGGTGTCTCTTGGAAATTGGCAGCGTTTGGTTAATATGACACTGTTGCGCTCACAAAATGAGACAAAAAAAGCATAATTGATTTATCAGCCTAGCTTTGCGCGGCAAAACAAGTGCCCCGCAAAGCAGCTAGATTATTTTCTTGGCATCGCTATAAAGAAGCTATGAAAAATATATTCAAAGCTTGCTTAAGCGTGATGATGGTTTGGTGTTTTGCATTTATAGCAAATGCATCAGAGTCTGTACCCATAAAATCTGGCAAGGCCATTTCCCAATTGGTCACTAGCCATGACCGCGCCCTGCCGGGCAGCGATATTCATATTGCCTTGTCACAACGGCTAGAGCCACACTGGCATACCTATTGGCGCAATGCGGGCGGCCCCGGAAAACCCGTGCAGATAAATCGGACATTACCCAGTGGAGCCAGCGTTGGTGATATTCTTTGGCCTTTGCCAACTATAATCCATACGGTGTCCATTGTTAATTATGTTTTTGAAGACAAGCTGCTTCTACCTATGGTTTTGCATGTCCCAGACGACGCAAAACTTGGCGAGACTTTAGAGATAAATGCGACCGCCCTTTATCTGGTATGTTATCAGGTTTGCTTGCCTGAAAGCGCGGAGCTATCTCTCACACTTGAGATCGGCGCGCCCCTACTTGATGGACGGTGGGGCGCCAATATCAGGCGGACTTTGGCTGGTATTCCTCAACAAAACACTCATATTCGGGCCGCCATTCATAAAGACGGCGACGGATTTGTCCTCGGTATTCAGGCTGAAAATTTGAATGTAGAGTCTGTGAGAAATCCGTATTTTTTTCCGTATATCCAAGACATGATAGATGCTGACGCCCCCCAAACCACAAGCCAGTTCGAGCATGGTTTTAGCCTTGGCCTCAATCCCGGTTGGAAATTGGAACGAGGTTGGAGCGGCGATATGGTCGGGGTCATCTCGTATGAAGTACAAACGGATACAGGTTGGAAACGACAAGGGAGTATTGTGACAGCAAAAACTGGCGCTGTTCTTGATCTTGGCAAGGCAGTGAAAGCCAAAAAATACGCCCAATTTTCTTGGTCTTGGATGAGCCTACTGGCTATATTTCTAGCCTGCTTGGCGATTGGCGGCTTTGTGGCAAAAAGGCGAAAAAAATAAATGTCGGCAAAATCAGATATCTGGAGCCGCTTGCAAAACCTGTCGCAAAACGTACCAAGTTTAAACCAATTATTTGCGCAAGATAAAGACCGTGCTGAGCGTATGGTTTACGAAGTTGGTGGGCTATATGTTGATTTTTCAAAACAACGTCTAACGCCAGAAATCAACACTGCTTTACTCGCATTGCTAGAGGCGAGTGATTTTGAAGAATTGCGGCACAAATTTTTAAGCGGCGAAGCCATCAATACCACAGAGAATAGAGCCGTCTTACACCCTACATTACGGGGCAGTGGCGGTACGGCGTATGTGCAAAAACAAGTGGCAGATATGCGGGCCCACACACGTGAATTTTGTGACCACATACGAGCGCAAGGCAAGTATAAAACTATAATCCATATTGGCATTGGTGGCTCTGATTTGGGGCCGCGCCTGTGCGCGGATGCTCTGGTGGCCTATACCCAGCCCGCTATCGAGATCAGGTTCGTTGAAAATATAGACGCAGCGTCGATCAAGGACGCATTGGCAGGGCTAGACCCCAAAACAACATTGGTGATCAGCGTGTCTAAATCTTTTACCACGCAAGAAACCAAAATGAACACAATGGCGGCCAAAGATTGGCTCGGGCAATATGCGTCCATCAATATGATTGCCGTGACCGCCAACCGCACGGGGGCGGAAGAGTTTGGGATTGACCCATTGAGAATCTTTGATTTTTGGGATTGGGTAAGCGGGCGGTATTCCCTGTGGTCATCCGTTAGTCTCTGTCTGCAAATTGCTTACGGCCCTGATATATTTGACGCGCTTTTGGCGGGCGCGCACGAAATGGATGAACACTTCAAATCTGCCTCCGTTGAAAATAATCTGCCTGTTATGCTCGCCGTGACCAGTATTTGGAACACTAATTTTTTAGGGTATGGCTCGCAAGCCATCATTCCCTATGCACGGCGTCTGCGCAAATTCCCGTCCTTTTTGCAACAACTCGAAATGGAATCCAACGGCAAGAGCGTGACGAGAGAGGGGAGGGCGGCTGGTATAACGTGCCCGATACTTTGGGGCGGTGAAGGCACGAATAGTCAACATGCTTTTTTCCAACACTTACACCAAGGACATCAAGGTGCGCCCGTAGATTTCATTGCCGTTCTCGAAGATGCAGAAAATCGGCCCACCCACCACGCCGCTCTATTGGCCAATTGTTTTGCCCAAAGCGAAGCTTTAATGGTCGGTAAATCTGAAGAAATTGTACGCGCCGAGCTTGACAAAGCAGGTATGGGTTCTGACGATATAGCTGCGCTGGTTCCCCACAAAACATTTGCGGGCAACCGTCCCTCCACGACGATACTCTTGGACAAACTCGACGCTCGCGCTCTCGGAAATCTCATTGCTCTTTACGAACACAAAGTGTTTGTGCAAAGTGTGATTTGGGACATCAACGCCTTTGACCAATGGGGGGTTGAACTTGGAAAAGTTTTAGCGGGGAAAATATTAAGTGAGTTGGAAAGCGGTGGCGATATTTTAACCCATGATAGTTCAACTCAAAAACTGATAAGCCTTGCTCGTAAATCCATAAAGCTCTAAAGACTCACCTATGTCCAAAAAGAATAAAAAAAATAAACCACAGCGCACCAAAGCGCGTCGCCCTCGTGGGTTTGAGGATAAGTCCGCCGATATTTTGCGGGCTGAAACCGCCTTGGTTGCGGCAGCATTTTCCGTCTATGACCGTTACGGGTTTGAGCCGCTACAAACCCCTGCCTTTGAATATGCTGATGTGCTGGGTAAATTCCTTCCAGACGATGACCGTCCTAATGTTGGCGTCTTCGCCCTTCAAGATGATGATGAGCAGTGGATGGCGCTGCGCTATGATCATACAGCGCCGCTTGCCCGTTACGTTGCGGAAAATTATGAGGCCTTACCTAAGCCCTACCGCCGTTACCAGGCGGGGAGTGTATGGCGCAATGAAAAACCGGGGCCGGGCCGTTTTCGCGAATTTATCCAGTGTGACGCTGATAGTGTCGGCGCACCAGGCGCGGCAGCGGACGCAGAAATGATCATGTTGGCGGCGGACGTTATGGAAGCGGCGGGCGTTAAAACGGGGCAATACGTCATTCGGATCAACAACCGCAAATTACTGGACGGGATATTGGAATCCAGCGGTGTCCCGAATACGGAAGCGGGGGCCGCACAAAGATTACAAGTCTTGCGCGCTATCGACAAGCTTGACCGCTTAGGCGAAGGCGGTGTGGCTGATTTGCTCGGCGCGGGGCGCAAGGACGATAGTGGCGATTTCACGGGCGGGGCCAATTTGGACGTAGGCGGCATAAAGGCTGTGCTAGGCTTTACCACCGCCAGCCACAATGACCGCGCTAAAACTTTAACCACGCTCGAAAACCTAATGGGCAATTCGGAGCGTGGGCAAGCGGGTGTGATTGAGCTTAAACTGATTGACGGGATTTTAGAGGCGTGTGGATATAGCGGCGAGAAAGCTTTGTTTGACACTTCGATTGTGCGCGGTCTTGGCTATTATACTGGCCCCGTATTTGAGGCTGAACTTTTGGCGGACATTAAAGGTAAAAAAGGCCGTCCCGTGCGCATTGGCTCAGTTGGCGGCGGCGGACGTTATGACGACCTTGTGTCTCGTTTTCGCGGCCAAGCCGTACCTGCAACAGGCTATTCATTTGGGGTATCGCGGTTTGCCAATGCCCTGTCGCGCATGGGGTTGATTGAGCAAAAAGAAAAACCACCCGTCATTATTTGCGTGTTTGATAAATCCCTCATGCCTGAATATTTTAAAATGTGCGCAGAATTGCGAGAAGCAGGTATACGCGCCGAAGTCTTTATCGGCGCGGGAAATATGGCCAAACAGCTTAAATACGCAGATATACGGGGCGCGAAATTAGCTGTGCTCATGGGCAGTGACGAAATGCAGCGCGGTGAAGTCACCATTAAAGATCTGGAACTGGGTAGCGAAATGGCCAAGGCGATTGAAGACAATAAAGAATGGCGCGAAAGCCGACCCGCTCAATCCACTACAAAGCGAGATCAATTTGTGCAAACCATCCAAAACATGTTGCGCTAAAAACCTTTCCAATACTCATGCAAAAAAAAGCCCGCTCAACTTTCGTTGGCGGGCAGTTTGATTGTTAAAGCTAGTATCTGATTACTCAGCTGTGCCTTTGTTTAAGAACAAACGCTCAGCAGTTGTACGGCAAATCGCTGTGAGTGCGGCTGCGCTCAGTACGCCGGAATAATTTCCGAAAATACCTGACAAATAGCTACCAACTGCTGGAATTGAACCCCAAGCAGCTGCGCCGCCAAGTGCTAAAAATACAGCGGCAATGATGAGACCTGAACGGTGCTCATGGTCGACGAACCAACCGCAGATAAGGCCAAGAATGGCCAAAATCAAGCCTGCATATGGTGTTGCGACAAATGAAAGTACAATAGCTGCGAGCAGACTAATGCTCCAAATAATACGTGCTAGTGACATAGTTTTCCCCTTTAAGTTTGTTTTATTGTTTCGATTATAGTTTGGTTAATAGTCAGTTTCCCCGTTGCAAAGTCTACGCTCTGCTCACGAACGTATGTTTCTTAACATTTATTAAGGTTTGGTGCAAACACTAAAAAACCCGCCTGAAATTGCTTTCAGACGGGTGAATCAGTTCGTGATTACGCTATATACTAGTCGCGGCCAAATAAATTCATCAACATAGAAAACATATTGATGAAGGACAGAAGCAGGCTTGCCGCGCCGTATACGGAGTATTTTTCCGCTAAAGCCGCGTCGCCGACTGTGCCGTAATATGTGCGCTTTAAGGCTTGGGTTTCCCACGCAGTGAGCGCGGCGACTGCTAAGAGGCCGACAGCATTTAAGCCAAGTACGAAACTTGACCCCGCTGCCGCCTTAAAGAAGAACGCATTGGCAAACATCAAAACAATGACGCCGATAAACGCCATAGCGGCAAATGTAGCGAGGCCTGACAGGTTTTTCTTGGTGGTATAGCCAAGCAAGCTAACCCCGCCAAACATGGCCGCCGCCATAAAGAAGATGCGCACGGAGATCATCGGGTCTTTAAACGCTGCGATGACTGATAGCCATATGCCCATAACGGCAGCAAATCCAAACAGGAATATGCGTGCACCGCTAAGGCTCATAGTGTGGAGTTTGCGACCAACGGCCCCAAACCCAAAGACAATCCCCAATGTCATAATCAGAGCCGTTCCTGGTCTGGTCAACGTATAGGCCATTTGAGTTGGCATACCATTTGCGTCTAGCAATAAATATTTCCCGATCATAAAGGCAACAATGCCAGACACCGCCATGGCGGCAATCATATATTTATACGTGCCCAGCATAAAACTGCGTAGGCCTAAATCCATCTCACCTTGATGAGTGACAGAAGTATTCATGTGTCTTCTCCTAAAAATTTTACACCAAAATCAAAAGGCGCAATTTACATATGCCTATTATATAGTTATTTTTATACAAAATCCAAGCTATTCTCACATGAAGGGGAAAATTATGAAAATGTATCAACTCGGCCGAACGAGCATTAAGGTTTCCAATATCTGTCTGGGCTCTATGACATGGGGCGAGCAAAATACGCAAGCACAAGGTCATGCCCAATTGGACTATGCGGTAGAGCGCGGGGTCAATTTTATTGACAGCGCAGAGCTATACCCGATCCCGCCCAAGCCAGAAACGCGCGGGGCTACGGAAGAGATCATCGGCTCATGGATTAAGGCCCGCAAGAACAGGGACAAAATCGTTCTGGCGACAAAAATAGCAGGGCGGTTTGACGGGGCTGACTGGTTTCGAGACGGCGGTGTGTCGCCAAGGCAAACCAAGGCGCAAATAGATTTCGCTGTCGAGCGGTCGCTCAAAGCCTTGCAAACCGATTATATTGGTCTCTACCAAATCCATTGGCCTGACCGCCTCACCGAAGTTTTCGGCTTTCACACCTATAAGGATTTGGGCGAGGCGGATATGCTGCCCCTAGAGGATATTTTGGAATCCCTAAGCCGCCACGTTGAGGCCGGGCGTATCCGCGCCCTTGGGCTTTCCAATGAAAGTGCGTGGGGAACCATGAAATTTCTGGAAATTTCGCAAAAAAATAATTGGCCGCGTATGGCCTCCATCCAAAATGTGTATTCATTGGTAAGCCGCCGTTTTGATTATTCATTGGCTGAGATTGCCCTGCGGGAAGATATAGGCCTGTTGGCCTATTCACCTTTGGCCCAAGGTTACTTAACAGGAAAATACCAAGACGGGGCTTTGCCAGAAGGTGCGCGTAAAACGCTGTTTAAGCGGCTTGACCGATATGAAGGCGAGGGTGCAGAGCTGGCCATAACCGCCTGTCTGGATTTGGCGAAAGAATTAGGGGTCACGCCGATTGAGCTTGCCCTAAAATTTACCGATAGCCGCCCTTTTGTCACCTCAACAATTATCGGGGCGACGACCATGTCGCAACTTAAAGACAATATAGATGCCTTTGATACGGTTTGGACAGACGAGATGGAAAAAGCCGTGCATAAATTTCATGTTAAATACCGCTCTCCTTGTCCATAAAGTGTAAGTAATGAAGACGTCCCTCACACTCTTTGCCGCAATCAAACCGCCGCCTCATATTATCAGGGCGGTTGAAGCCTTACAAAAAGGGGTGGAAGGTTTGCGCTGGGCCCCGCCTGACAATATGCACATAACCTTGGGATATTTTGGCTTAGTAGACATTGAATTTGCAGAAATTTTAGATCATGAACTGGCAAGCCGTACCAAAGGCGGCGCGGGCGGTGGATTTAAGCTGGCTTTGTCAAGCGTTGGTGTATTTGGCAGTTCGCGTCCGCATACATTATGGCTCGGAATTGAGAAAAATAAGGACCTTTTGGCACTGCACACTCATATAAGGCGCGCTGCAAGGCGAGCGCACATTGAAATGGAGACGCGAAAATATACGCCTCACCTTAGTCTTGCCTATATGCGCGGCGGCGTGTCCTTGCTTGATCTTTCGCATTTTATCAAACGAAATTTGAACTTCAAGAGCAAGCCATTCCTGATTGACCAATTTGGCCTTTACTCATCAAACCCGCAAAGAACGGGACCGAACATTTATCAAAGAGAAGCGAGTTACCCTCTGCTTGGTCGGTAAAGAGTGTTTGCATCAGTATCCCTCAGTCCTCGGACTTGACCTGTTATCTATACACTGTTTCTACCCTCCTGTCATGCCCGCCATTGTGGCGG
>JAESQI010000216.1 GCA_016765255.1 Robiginitomaculum sp.
CCAACTCATTCAGAAAAAACTCGCCGATATGCAAACGGAGATTACATTGGGATTGCACGCGGCCTTACAAGCAGGCCGCCTCATGGACGCAGGCAAATTAGGCATTGAAGCCATCTCCCTAATCAAGCGCAATAATTGCGGCAAGGCCCTCGATATTGCCCGCCAAGCCCGCGACATGCACGGCGGCAACGGCGTATCAGACGAATTCCATGTTATCCGCCACGCCATGAACCTCGAAGCCGTCAACACATATGAAGGCACACACGACGTCCACGCACTTATACTAGGGCGGGCCATTACAGGACTACAGGCGTTTTTCTAAAAAAATTATTTTAAAGCGGCGCTAGAAAACCCGTTCATAAAAATATCGCATAAAAGCTTGGCAAAGTGTTCAGGTGATAATTCTCCGTCTCGTGAAAACCAAGTATGCGTCCAATTGATCATACCGATAAACATCATAGCGATAGGGAATTGCATAGATTTTTCCCGTTCCAAAGTAGGGTTTATAGCAACTAACATTTCTGAAATTGCCTCAATAGGACGGCGCAGCAGGCGGGCAACCTCTCGTCTTTGTGCAGAGTTAAGCGCGTCCATTTCACTTAAGATCAATTTGTGATTGGCTTTAAATTTTAGGTTTTTTAACAAAAGATGGGTAGCAAATTTTTCCAGCTTTGCTGCAGGATCTAAATATTGATCTTCCAAAATAGGTAAAAAAGAGCGGCTGAGACTTTGGGCGTGGCCTCGTAATATTTCGTACAACACTTGTTCTTTTGAGGTAAAATAGTGATAGAGGCGAGATTTTGATGTAGCGCAAGCGTCCGCTATATCAGTAACAGATGTGGCGTGAAATCCGTTTTGTGCAAACAAGCGCGTCGCCTCGTTAAGTATCAGCTGTCGCTTGTGGTCATAATCTTGTGCTTGCGGGCGGGCCATAGAAATTACACCCGCTCTATGATAACCGCAATGCCTTGACCAACACCAATACACATCGTGATAAGGCCGTACCGCCCCTTGTTTCTCTCGAGTTGGTGTAGGGCGGATTGCGCAATGCGTGTACCGCTCATCCCCAAAGGATGCCCCAGCGCAATGGCGCCGCCGTTTGGATTTACCCGTTCGTCATCATCTTGCAAACCGAGAGCGCGCATGACCGCCAAACCTTGGGCCGCAAAAGCCTCATTAAGCTCAATCACGTCCATCTGCTCCAGCTTAAGACCACTGAGAGCCAGCACTTTTTGACTAGCAGGCGCTGGCCCCATACCCATAATGCGCGGTTCTACACCCGCCACACACCCCGCCACAATCCGCGCTCGCGGGGTCAAGCCATTGGCTTTCGCAGCAGTCTCCGAGGCTAAAATCATCGCTGCCGCCCCGTCATTGATGCCCGACGTATTGCCAGCCGTAATCGTCCCGTTTTCGCGAAATGGTGTCCTGAGTTTTGCCAGAACATCCAAAGGGGATAGGCGTAAATGTTCGTCATGCTTTATAGTGATCACCGCCCCTTTTCGCCCCTTTATATCGACAGGGATTATTTCTTCAGCTAACCGCCCACTCTCTTGCGCCTCCATAGCTTTAACTTGAGAATTATAAGCAAATTGGTCTTGGGCCTCACGCGAAATATCAAAATCAGCCGCAACATTTTCGGCGGTTTCTGGCATGGAATCCGTGCCGTATTGCGATTTCATCAGCTTATTGACAAACCGCCAGCCAATCGTGGTGTCATAGCTTTCGCTCACTCTCGAAAATGCAGCAGTCGATTTTGCCGTCACAAAGGGCGCACGCGACATGCTCTCCACCCCGCATGCAAGCGCCATATGGCCATCACCCGTTTTGATCAGGCGAGATGCCTGCACAATGGCGTCCAAGCCCGAACCACAAAAACGGTTAAGCGTTACACCCGGCACGTCAACGGGTAGGCCCGCCAACAAAACCGCCATACGGCCCACATTGCGGTTGTCTTCGCCCGCTTGATTGGCACATCCCATAAATACATCGTCAATTTTTGCCCAATCAACTTTGGGGTTACGATTGATCAATTCGCGAATAGGCAATGCCGCCAAATCATCGCTGCGCACAGAGGAAAGCCCACCACCATACCGTCCAATTGGTGTACGGATTGCGTCGCAAATAAATGCGTGTGTAAGCTGTTTGGTCATTGTTATTTCCCTTTAAACGCTGGTTTACGCTTGGCCATAAACGCACCGACACCCTCTTTGTAATCCTCGGAGAACCCAGCTTGTTGCTGCCATTTTTGCTCATATGCCAATTGTGTGTCCAGATCATTATCAAAGGATTGGCGAATGGCTTTGCGGGTCAACTCAAACCCAAGCGTTGGCCGCTTGGCCAAGGACGCCGCCATTTTAAACGCCTCGTCAAATAACAACTCGTCATCATATACGTCCCAGATCAGTCCCCAATCTTTGGCAGTTTCCGCCTTTAAGGGTGTTGCCAACAAAGCCAGTCCCATAGCGCGAGCCTGACCAATATTTCTGGGTAAAATATAAGTACCGCCACTATCGGGGATCAGGCCTATATTGGAAAACACTTGCACAAATTTGGCCGAACGTGCCGCCAAAACAATATCAAAGGCCAGAGCTAAATTGGCACCCGCCCCCGCTGCCACGCCGTTGACTGCGCAAATGGTCGGAATATTTGAACGGTGCAGACGTTTAATCAGCGGGTTATAAAACCGTCCAATGGTCTCGCCCAAATCCACAGGCGCGGAACCCGGAGCCACATTGCGGTCAGACAGGTCTTGACCCGCGCAAAAACCCCGCCCCGCCCCCGTTAGCAACAAACACCGAATGGTCGCGTCCGCTTCAACTTTATCCAAAGCTTCGCCAAGAGCAATATGTTGCGCCTCATTAAATGAGTTGAGTTTTTCAGGACGGTTAAGCGTGATGATACCAACGCCTTCTTTGACACTAAAAAGAATGGGGTTGTCTGTCATAATAAACACCTTGGATATTTTGGATAATCTCTGTATGACAATAACAGACCGTACGGTCAAATAATAGCTTTCTTTGTAAAAGGGTCGGTCATGATACTTCAAAATTACGCTGAGGGACATTGGGTTGCAGGTCAGAATAATTTCCGCACCCTAAAAGATTCTGTGACAGGAAAATACATCGCTAAAACCTCATCCGAGGGCTTAAACTTCGAAGCCATGCTCGACTATGCCCGCAATGTTGGCGGGCCCAATTTGCGGAAATTTGGCTTTCATGATCGAGCTTATATGCTCAAAGCCTTGGCTAGCTATCTCATGTCGCGCAAGGAAGAACTTTACGAGCTGTCCTATTCAACGGGTGCAACCCGCAAGGATAGCTGGATTGATATTGAGGGTGGGTTTGGCACTTTGTTTTTTGCCTCCTCAAAAGCCAGACGCGATATGCCTGACGGGCCTGTACATGTAGAAGGTGATTTGGAAAATTTGTCGCGAGGGGGCACATTTATGGGCCAGCATATTGCGACGCC
Organism: Robiginitomaculum sp.; assembly: GCA_016765255.1. GTDB lineage: Bacteria > Pseudomonadota > Alphaproteobacteria > Caulobacterales > Maricaulaceae > Robiginitomaculum_A. Next base: position 3,472 of record JAESQI010000216.1, read on the forward strand.
ATTGCGCGGTGCGGCCATTCATATCAACGCCTATAATTTTCCGATCTGGGGCGCGCTGGAAAAATTTGGCCCCGCCTTTATCGCGGGCGTACCCGTTATCATAAAGCCTGCTACTGTCGGATCATACCTAACCGAAGCTATGGTCAAAATGATGGTAGAGGCTGATATTTTACCCAAAGGGGCCGTGCAGCTTATTGTCGGCAGTACGGGTGATCTTCTGGATCATGTGGGATGCCAAGATGTTGTGTCTTTTACAGGCTCCGCTCGCACGGCCAGCAAACTCCGCTCTGCCGCGCCGATCATGCAAAACTCCACTCGGTTTATCGCCGAACAGGACAGTCTGAATGGCTGTGTCTTAGGTTTGGACGCAGGGCCTGATACACCAGAATTTGATCTATTTATCAAAGAAATCGTCAGCGAAATATCTGTCAAAGCAGGACAAAAATGTACGGCCATACGCCGCGCACTGGTGCCCGCAAAATATATGGACATTGCCGCGAAAGCTCTGAAAGAAAAACTAGATACGATCACCATTGGTGATCCTCGTGTCAAAGACACGCGCATGGGCGCACTGGCGGGGTTAAGCCAGCGTCAAGATGTACTGGATAAAGTGGAAATCCTCGCAAGTGAAAACCGGGTCATCATTGGTGATTTGGATAAGTTCGCAAACAGTGACGGCGCATTTTTATCGCCCATTATTATGCGCTGCGATGACCCATTAAACAAATCCATTGTCCACGAGGTCGAAGCTTTTGGCCCCGTCTCAACACTCATGGCTTATGAAAATACGGACGAGGCTATCGCCCTTTTACAAAAAGGCGGTGGGTCATTGGTAGCCTCCATATTTAGTTATGACCGAAACTTTACCCGCGATCTTGTTCTGGGCGGAGCGGCTTTTCATGGACGTATGCTCCTAGCTGACCGCGACAGCGCCGCCGAGTCCACTGGCCACGGCTCCCCCCTACCCCATCTTGTTCACGGCGGGCCAGGACGGGCGGGCGGCGGCGAAGAAATGGGTGGCACAAGGGGCGTATTACATTATATGCAACGCACAGCCATTCAAGGCAGTCCAGCCGCTATTGCCAATATTACAGGCCAGTGGTTACCAAGCGCGCCCGAAATCAAAGCCACCGAGCATCCATTTCGCAAAACCTATCACCAGCTTAATGTCGGCGAAACCTTACACACGAAATCGCGAAAAATTACGGTCAAGGAGATCGAACTATTTGCCAATACCACAGGCGATAAATTTTATGCCCATATGAACCCAGACGCGGCCTCGGCCAATCCTTTTTTTGAAGACAGAGTGGCCCATGGATATCTGCTGCTTTCTTGGGCGGCGGGCCTGTTTGTCGAGCCTAATCCTGGCCCCGTTCTTGCCAATACGGGTCTTAATAACCTCGCCTTTATGACACCTGTCTACGCGGGCGACGAGATCAAAGTCCGCCTGACCGTCAAGCGCAAAAAACGCCGCACCGAAGACTACGGCGAAGTCGGTTGGGACGTTGAAATCACCAACCAGAAAGATGAAATATGCGCCCGCTACGAACTCTTGACCATGGTCGCATTTGATAACCCATATGAACAATAATAGTTAATTGACCGAACGGTCTGCTTATTGTAGAAAGTCCTTATGTATTCAACTGACCTTAGAACCGACACAGAAAAAAAAGCCCAAGCCGTAACGGCAAGTGAAGACGCCGCCCTATGGGAGGCTTTCCAAAAGCGTATTGACGCAGGCGATATTATCGAAGCCAAAGACGCTATGCCTGAAAAATACCGGGCAACATTGGTGCGGCAAATTTCTCAACACGCCCATAGCGAAATTGTTGGCATGCTGCCAGAAGGCAATTGGGTCACCCGCGCGCCTAGCCTAAAACGAAAGCTTATCCTGCTGGCAAAAATTCAAGACGAAGCAGGTCACGGACTTTATCTCTATAGCGCAGCGGAAACCTTGGGCCGAAGTCGCGACGATATGGTGGCTGATTTGCTGTCTGGTAAAGCTAAGTTTTCAACTATTTTCACCTACCCAACCCCAACTTGGGCCGACATTGGCACAGTGGGATGGCTGGTAGACGGCGCGGCCATCGTCAACCAAATTCCTCTTTGTCGATGCTCTTACGGCCCCTATGCACGCGCTATGGTAAGGGTATGCAAGGAAGAAAGTTTCCATCAGCGCCAAGGCTACGAAATTGTTACCACCATGGCTCGTGGTGCACCCGAGCAAAAAGCCATGGCCCAAGAAAGCCTCAACCGCATGTGGTGGCCAAGCTTGATGATGTTTGGGCCGTCTGATGCTGCCTCCCTACATTCATCGCAAAATATGAAGTGGAATATCAAACGCCATTCCAATGATGTATTGCGGCAAAGATTTATCGACGCCACCGTGCCGCAAGCTGAAATTCTTGGTCTCACCATTCCTGATCCCGACCTCGTGTGGAATAAAGAAAGAGAGGCTTATGACTTTGGCGAGATCAATTGGGACGAGTTCTGGGCCGTGCTCAAAGACGGCGGCCAGTGCGGCAAAAGCCGTCTTCGCGCTCGCCGCGCTGCCCACGACAACGGGACATGGGTACGCGAAGCCGCAGGCGCATATGCCAAAAAACACAAAACCCGCGTCGGCAAAGCGGCTTAAGGAATGACGAATATGAGTGACAAAAACTGGTTTTTATATGAGGTATTTATCCGCTCCAAAAACGGATTGTCCCATAAACATGCTGGCAGCGTCCACGCGAGCGACACCGAAACCGCGCTCCTATCTGCCCGCGACCTCTATACGCGGCGCGGGGAAGCGGCGTCACTTTGGATCATAAAATCATCTGACATTATCGCGTCCGACCCCAAAGATGACAGTGAATTATTTGATCCATCAGATGATAAAATATATCGCCATCCAACTTTTTACAGTGTGCCTAACGGCGTTAAGAATATGTAATGGCCATTCACATTCCAAATAAACCAGAAACCGCTTATATCGTTCGGCTCGCGGATAATGCCTTGATCTTGGGTCAGCGCCTATCGGAGATGTGTGGTCACGCACCCGAAATGGAGCTGGATATAGCCCTGACAAATTTCGCCCTCGACCTTATTGGCCAAGCCAATTTGCTTTATGAGCATGCGTTGAACCTTGAAACCCTCGCCAGTAATGTTGACGAATTTGCCCTCACCCGTAGCCTTGACGATTATCACAATTGCCTTTTAGTGGCCCAACCCAATGTGGACTTTGCCCATATCATTGTGCGGCAATATTTTTTCTCCACATTCCAGAAAACCCAATACGAAGCCTTGCTTGGCTCGAACGACAAAACGCTGGCCGCCATTGCCGAAAAATCCTTAAAAGAAATTGCCTACCAAATCCGCTTAGCCCATGGTTGGATGTTAAGGCTCGGTGACGGCACCGAAGAAAGCCGCGCCCGCATGGTTGACGCGCTCGATTGTTTGTGGCGCTACACTGGCGAATTATTTGAAAAAGACAGCACATTAAGCGCCTTAATTAAAAGCGGTGCTAGCGCTGATTTCACTTTGGAGTATAAAAACTGGCAAAGCGAAATGATGAAAACCTTTAGCCAAGCTGGCGATCTTCAAGCACCAGATATTTTGCAAATGCTCAGCGGCGGACATGACGGACAGCACGACGAAAATCTTGGCCATATCCTCAAAGGTATGCAATATATGCAGCTTAAATATCCAGGCCTGCAATGGTAGCCAACTCCGCTCTTGCCTCAAAAACTCGCAGTCATCTATTTGAACTTCTTTGCCAAGTTCCCGACCCTGAAATTCCTGTGGTCAATATTGTAGAGCTCGGCATTGTCAGAGATGTGCGCCACGCCGATCCTTTGGAAATCATTATTACCCCCACATATACAGGATGTCCCGCTACACACTTTATCACTCAAATGATCCGCGAGATACTTGACGAAAACGGGTTCACAGACGCCGTGATCATCAACCAATTATCACCAGCGTGGACAACTGACTGGATCACGGGTGAAGCCAAGGCGAAGCTAAAAGCTTACGG
>JAESQI010000217.1 GCA_016765255.1 Robiginitomaculum sp.
CTGATTTTTTACTTTGTTTTTCAATCTCTTCCAATTGGTCTTCATAGAGAAGTTTGCTGTCATAAAGCAGGCGGCCAATCAGAGTTGACTTTCCGTCATCAACGCTGCCGCATGTAATAAAACGCAGCAGGCTTTTGTTCTCGTGCTTATCGAGATAAGCTAGAATGTCATCGGCGATCAGAGTGTCTTGGTAAGCCATAGCGGTTAGAAATACCCTTCTTGTTTCTTGTCTTCCATGCTGGCATTGGCGTCCGAGTCAATGAGGCGGCCTTGCCGTTCCGATGTTGTGGTCAGAAGCATTTCTTGAATAATTTCGGGGAGTGTCACGGCATTGCTCTCCACCGCACCAGTTAAGGGATAACAGCCCAGTGTCCGAAACCTAACCATTTTGTCTTGAATTTCTTCGCCTGCGTTGAGCGGCATGCGGTCATCGTCAACCATAATCAATTGCCTGCTACGTTCGACGACGGGGCGCTTTGCTGCAAAATACAGATCAGGAATTTCAATTTTTTCTTTGTAAATATACTGCCAGATATCAAGCTCGGTCCAATTGGACAATGGAAAGACGCGCATGCTTTCACCCGGCGCCACGCGGGCATTGTAATTATGCCAAAGCTCGGGTCTTTGGTTTTTAGGGTCCCAGCGATGCTGCGCATTTCTAAAGGAAAAAATACGTTCCTTGGCCCGCGACTTTTCCTCGTCGCGGCGGGCGCCGCCAAAGGCAGCGTCAAATTTGTACTTGTCCAAAGCTTGTTTAAGCCCTTGTGTTTTCATAATATCCGTATGAACACTTGATCCATGGGTGAAGGGCCCGACATTTTGCGCTATGCCGTCCGGGTTTGTGTGAACGTGCAGTTCAAGTCCGAGCTGTTTTATTCTGCGGTCTCTAAAAGCGATCATCTCTTTAAATTTCCAGCCCGTATCCACATGCAAAAGCGGAAAGGGAGGGCGAGCAGGAAAAAAAGCCTTGAGCGCTAAATGCAGCATGACAGAACTGTCTTTGCCCACACTGTAAAGCATGACAGGGTTTTTACATTGGGCGACAACTTCACGCAGTATGTAAATACTTTCTGCCTCAAGCCGTTGCAGATGTGTTAAGCTCGTGACCAAATTTTGCCGATTTTGTCGCGCATGGGCGAGGGTTGTATCAATATGCATGTTTATATACCTCTCTAACCAACAAAGGATTTTTCAATTACGAAATCTGCGGGATTGGAGTTTGCGCCTTCTTTAAAACCATGCGCTTCGGCAAGAGTCTTTAAGTCTTTGGTCATAGCAATAGAGCCGCAAATCATAATGCGGTCTGTGGCTGGATCAAATAAACCGCCTGCTATATTTTCAAATAATGCACCTGTTTCAATTAAAGTGGTGATACGGCCTTGCAGCGCGTAGTCTTCTCTGGTGGCGCTCGCAATGTGTTGTAATTTCTCTGTTGCCAGTTCGCCAACCAACGGATCGTCTTTTGCTGCTGCCACCAAATCAAATCCATAAGTCAGTTCCGCAACTTCTCTGCATGTATGAACAAGAATAACCTGCTCAAAACTTTCATAAACATCTGGGTCGCGGATCAGGCTTGCAAAGGGCGCGATGCCCGTACCCGTCGCCAGCATGAACAGCCTTTTACCGGGCAATAATGCGTCTAGCACCAATGTACCAACCGGTTTTCGTCCGAGCATTATCTCATCGCCATTTTCAATATTTTGTAGGCGCGATGTTAGGGGGCCGTCTGGAACTTTAATGGAGTAAAAATCCAGTTTTTCGTCCCATGACGGGCTGGCAATAGAATAGGCGCGCAAGAGAGGTTTCTTTTCGCCTTGCAGGCCAATCATGATAAATTCGCCAGAACGGAACCGGAAACTGGGCGGGCGGGTAATGCTGAATGCAAAAAGCTGATCTGTATAGTGATTAACCGACAGGACGGTTTCTGCAGTTGGCGTATTTGGATTAGGGCTGGGATTAGGTAAGGACATAATAAAGTTTTTTTGTGATAGATTGTGCTGTAAAAAGCGGGAATAAATGTACGAGCTTACGACGCAGTCAGTATTAACTGATTAGCGCTCTACGGTATGAGCCAATATATTGACCATAGTAGCGCGGGCCGTGCCTGTACCTATATTGGTGATCTTATGCGGGCGGTCAGCGCGGTAACGCAAAGTTTCGCCGGCTTTACACCGCCAAACCTCATTACCAATACTCACTTCAAGCTCGCCTTCAAGCACGCTTAGATTTTCTACAGAGCCGTCAGGATGCGGCGAACTTTCCAGCACCCCGCCTGCCTCAGCAACAAAGTCATACCATTGGGTATATTCGACGGTCGCGATCCAGCCAATAATGCGCAGCGTACATAATCCGTCTTCACTTTGGATCAGGGGAATATCTTGCCGCGTCGCTTTTTGTACCAGTGCGCTGCTGTCTGGACTAAAGGACAATACATTTTCAACTGATATGCCAAGCGCCTGGCTAAGGCGGGTTATTGTTGCCAGTGTTGGATTGCTTTCGTTTTTTTCGATCTGGGAGATCATGGATTTGGCCACGCCAGATTGTTCCGACAAATCGCCAAGCGAAAGCTTCCCCGCTTTACGTAAGCGCGTAATGGTTGTGCCTAATTGTGCGCTCATGGCGTCACAGCCAGAGTCTTTTATACGTTTTCGTCGTGACATAGTTATTTGCATACGCGTTTCTCGTCCATTGATATAGCAAAATCCACACAATCTAGCCTGTAAATTATTGTGCGTTCTTTAATTTCATAATAGTTCTATATATAGAACGATTTAGCTTGTAAATAGGAAATTATTATTATAAGTGTACTTTTTAACAAACGAAGGCTGACATGCGTTATTTACCAATACACATAGATTTACAACGTGTTGACATACTTATAGTGGGCGGCGGCCCCATGGCGGAAGCAAAACTGCGTACTTTATTAGCAACACCCGCGCGGCTGTTTGTTATAGCGGACACGATAAGCCAAAATATAAAAAGCTGGGCTAAGGCAGAAAAACTTGTCTGGGAGAGCCGCGCGTTCAAGCTTAGTGACCTTGAGGGCAAGCAGCTTGTATATGCCGCCAGCGGTGATGGTACGCTAGACAACATGGTTGCTGAACTTGCGCGCCAGCGCGGGCTATTGGTGAATGCCGCAGACGACAAAGCGGGTTCCAATTTTTTCTCACCTGCTATTGTCGACCGTAGTCCTGTGAGTGTCTCTATTGGCACGGAAGGGCAATCTCCAGGAATGGCGCGGTTGATCAAATCAGAAATTGAAGCACTTTTACCTGCTAATTTGGGAAAAACTACAGAGTATTTGGGCACCATTAGAAAGCAATTGCCCAAAAAACGCCCACAGTTTTCTAGCCGCTTGAGCTTTTGGAAGACGATGTTTAAAGGGCAAAACCTTGCGTCCTTATGCACGTTTGACCAAACGGGCCTAGTGGGCAAGGCGGAGGGGCATTTAAATATTGATGAAGTTTTACCGGCGCAAGGTCGTGTTGCACTTGTTGGCGGCGGCCCCGGCAATGCCGACTTGCTGACGCGGCAAGCGGTGCGCGTCTTGGAAACCGCAGATGTCATTGTTTATGACCGCCTTATTAGCGAAACCGTGCTCGCGCTTGGTCGCCGCGAGGCTGAATATATTTATGTGGGCAAAAAACCAAATGGGCCTGCTACGCTCCAAGAAAGCATCAATGCAGTTCTCATAAAACATGCACAAGCAGGCCAGCATGTGGTGCGTCTTAAAGGCGGTGACCCGCTTATTTTTGGGCGTGCCGACGAGGAATTGGAGGCACTGGAAAAGGCGAATATCCCATTTGATATCTATCCGGGCATTACATCTGCTTCAGCGGCGGCGGCTTCTATTGGCCGCTCTTTGACCACACGCGGCGTCAACACATCATTGACACTACTTAGCGGCCATGATGCCAAAGGTTATGCTGAGCATGACTGGGCGCGGCTGGCACAGCCCAAGGCGCGCGCCGTAATTTATATGGGACTAGGCGCATCGAGTAGCATAAGAGCGCAATTGCTTGCGCACGGCGCAGAACCAGACACACCGATGACTATTGTGGAAAACGCATCCCTGCCCACACAAAAGATAGTCGCATCATCACTGGGTATGCTCTGCACTGATATAGCGCGTGGCGACATTACGGGGCCTGCCATTCTTATGCTGGGGTATAAACCCAGATCAGTAAAAGCATCACCTAAACCATCAACAAAAATACATGAGCAAAACCATGAGTACCAAAAAACACAAGGGCAAGGGCCCGCAAGCTATAACGGCCAACAACTTACGCAGCGGAAAAGTCGTCTATCTGAACCCGCATTTTCTCTGGACCAATCATCTTTCCAAGGCTTTGGTTAGCGATGACACAAGCATAATTGAAAAAATGAAGCAGGTCGCCCACCGTGATGACAATAGCAATTTGGTTGTGGGGGTTTATATGATTGATATAGACGCAACATCCCGATTGCCGACAAGGTACCGCGAAAAATTCCGCATGCAAGGGCCAAGTTATGACCCTGGAAAATCGCTAGAGTTTGGAGGGTGATATGTATCGTTATGACGAATTTGACCATGAATTTGTGCAGGCCAGAACCAAGCAGTTTCGCACGCAAATAAAGCGCCGCCTTGCGGGCTCTCTGAATGAAGACCAGTTTAAGCCCTTGCGTCTTATGAACGGGCTTTATCTGCAACTGCATGCCTATATGCTTAGGGTCGCTATTCCTTACGGAACTTTTTCGTCGCGGCAAATGCACAAACTCGCCGACATAGCTGATAAATATGACCGTGGTTACGGGCATTTTACTACGCGGCAAAACATTCAGTATAACTGGCCGAAATTGGAATCTGTAGCTGATATTTTAGACGAATTAGCAGACGTTGAAATGCATGCTATACAAACGTCTGGCAATTGCATACGCAACACCACATCAGATCCATGGGCGGGTGCTTGTGATGATGAAATAGAAGACCCACGCCCAACAGCAGAATTGGTACGGCAATGGTCAAGTCTACATCCTGAATTCGCGTTCCTGCCGCGTAAGTTTAAAATTGCCGTTATTGGCGCACAAAAAGACCGCGCCGCCATAAAAACTCACGATATAGGTTTGCAAATCGTTAAAAATGAAGCTGGGGACATTGGCTATAAAGTATTCGTTGGCGGTGGGCTTGGCCGCACACCTATATTAGCACAAGAGTTGCGAAACTATCTGGCACGCGCCGAATTACTGCCTTACCTTGAGGCGGTGATGCGTGTCTATAATCGCTATGGCCGTCGAGACAACAAATACAAAGCCCGCATAAAAATATTAGTGCAGGAAACGGGCATTGAGCATTTCAAGTCCGAGGTAACCAAGGAATACGCCAATTTAACACCAGCAGATATTGCAGTGTCAACTGAAGAACTTGTCCGGATTGATGCTTATTTCATAGCGCCCGATTTTGAATATCTTGCCGATATTGACGGTAGCTTTGAGAAAGCACGGCGCGACGACAAAGGGTTTGCAGGCTGGGTTGATACCAATCTTGCCAATCACAAGGCTCGAGGCTACGCGATTGCCAACATTTCTCTCAAACCAAAAGACGGCGCGCCGGGCGATATTAGCTCCAAGCAAATGCGCGCAGTGGCCGACCTTGCGCAAAAATATTCCTTTGGAGAAATTCGCGCAACTCATGAGCAAAACCTTGTTCTGCCTCACGTTAAAAAATCCGACTTATATGCGCTATATAATAAACTCAAAACGGTAGCCTTGGCCGACGGGAATATCGGCCTCATTACAGACATTATTTGCTGCCCCGGTATGGATTATTGCGCGCTGGCGACGGCGCGTTCGATCCCCGTTTCACAAGCAATTTGGCAGCGTTTTTCTGACCCTGAAAGACAGCGGGCGATTGGCGAGATGAAAATAAAAATATCAGGGTGTATCAATGCTTGTGGCCATCATCATGTTGGACATGTTGGCATCTTGGGGCTGGAAAAATCTGGCGTTGAGTTTTACCAAATTAAACTCGGCGGAGATGCCAGTGAAACATCCAGTCTTGGTGACATTACAGGGCCTGGCTTTTCACAAGACGAACTTATCGACGCGCTTGATAACATGGTGGCCCTGTATTTAAAGCGGCGCGATGAGGGTGAACGATTTGTGGATACTTACCGCAGGTTAGGCATGGCCCCATTTAAGGAGGTGCTTTATGACAATCATTAGAAATGGTCGTGTGCATGAGCAGGCAAAAACAGATCATCCATATTTAGAGACCTTTTTGACCAGCAATGCTGCCAGTTCAGTTCGGTTGTCGCCAGAAGCCGACTTGCACAAGCTTGCACCTCATCTTGCAAGGTTGAATACGATCGAGATTGAATTTCCCGGCTTCGCAGATGGGCGCGGGTTTTCAATCGCGCGCCAACTCCGCCGTCAATTTCAATACAAGGGCGACCTCATTGCTTCAGGGCCGCTTATTCCCGACCAATATAGCTTTGCTTTGCAGTGTGGTTTTGACGCGGTAAAAGTTGACACTCTAACATTTGAACAGCAGTCAGAAGCAGAATGGCGAGCCGCACTTGATGATTTTCAGATAAGCTATCAAAAAGGCTACACAGCGGTAAATGGCCCTGCTCAGAATGTATTTGCCGCTCGCGCCGCAAAACGTGCCGCGTCCTTGCCGCAAAAATATATTGGTTTGTCTGCGCAAGCTGCACTTGAGAGGGCTTTGAAATTTGATTTCAAAGGCGAGATCGTCTTAGCTTCATCTATGGGGGTTGATAGCGCTGTGCTCTTACATATGGTTTCAAAAATAGATAAGAACTTACCGGTGTTATTTTTGGAGACGGGGAAACATTTCGGAGAAACCTTGGCTTTTCGGGATCTGTTGATAAAAACCTTGGGACTAACAAATGTTCAAAATATAAAACCTGATGACATAGATCTGGCGAAGGAAGACCCGGATGGACTTTTGAACCAAATCGACAAAGACGCGTGTTGCGATTTGCGAAAAGTTCGCCCACTTGCCGCCCATATTCGTAAATTCAAAGTGCAAATTACGGGTCGAAAGCGTTTTCAAACACCAGATCGCGCCCATATTGAGATATTGGAAGTTGGTAGCGACCAAATAAAGCTTAACCCGCTTGCCCATTGGAGAGCAAAAGATATTACAGGCTATATGCACAAGCACGATTTACCGCCACACCCCTTACTAACATTTGGTTTCACATCTATTGGCTGCGCCCCTTGCACAACCAAAGTCAAAGACGGCGAAGACCCTAGAGCTGGCCGTTGGCGCAGCTCCGATAAAACCGAATGCGGCATTCATTTTATTGATGGAAAATGGGTGCGCACGAACCAGCCTCCAACCACTTTTGGCGATTATATATAAATGTTGATGATGGGGTTCTGGTTCGGGTCAGAGCCTTGGTTTTAGCTGCATGAAAGTAGAGCCTTATGGTTTGCAATCAATGTTGTCAAAATTTGTACAAGAGCGAGGTACTCCCCAATATTAGGACAGTGACTTAAGCTACTATTTTTGATTTGATTGGTCTTCGACTATAGAGGAGATCAGAATGTCGAAACGTAAAAACCACAAGCCTGCTTTTAAATCCCGTGTTGCGCTTGAAGTCATCAAGGGCGAGCAGACAGTATTATCAATGGCTTGTTTGTTAGGAGCGTTTAACATAGTGCCTATCTCGGCTGCTTTTTTTCGAACGCAAATATGCATCTCTTGGGGGCAATTTGTAATACCGAGATTATTTATCAGTTTGATTGGATCCAAGAGATAAGTGGCAA
>JAESQI010000218.1 GCA_016765255.1 Robiginitomaculum sp.
GGGTTTTGGGTCGCTAAAACATGAAACGAGCTGGGGAGGTCGCGGCTCACTCCAGCGACGGTAATGCATTTTTCCTGCATGGCTTGCAAAAGTGCCGATTGAGTGCGGGGGCTGGCGCGGTTGATTTCGTCCGCCATAAGCATCTGACAAAAAACGGGGCCAGGAATGAACCGAAAAGAGCGCTTGCCTTTGGCATTTTCTTCAAGCACCTCTGAGCCAATAATGTCGGCGGGCATCAGGTCTGGTGTGAATTGAATGCGGTTGCCGTCAAGCCCAAGCACGGTCGATAATGTTTCTACGAGTAGGGTTTTAGCAAGACCGGGGACGCCGACCAAAAGAGCATGACCTCCACTTAATATGGCCATTAAAGCAAGGTTGACCACTTCGTCTTGGCCAATGACCGTTTGGCCAATGGCTGATTTTGCAATTGCCAATTTTGCCGTGGCAGTTTTTAGTTTGGTTTCTAGCTTAATCGTCATATTTCTCTCTTACTTGTAAAAGTGTATGTATTAGGTTTAAGGTATTGACGGCAAAGCGCAAAAGGATTCTTCCGCCATGGCATTAAAAACTGGCAAGACAGGACTGGCAGAACTGATTGCACTTGCGCGCAAACACGGGCAGGGCATGCCGCCCGTCGACAAATGGAACCCAGAATATTGCGGCGAAATGGATATGGTTATCCGCCGCGACGGCTCTTGGTGGCATGAGGGTGGGCAGATCACCCGCGCCCCATTGATAAAATTGTTTGCCAGTGTTTTGCGTAAAGACAACGACGGGGAAACTTATCTCGTTACGCCTGTCGAGAAAATTCGCATTGAGGTCGAGTGCGCCGCATTTTTGGCTGTGCGCGTTGATGTGCAAGATGAGGGTAAAAACCAGCGATTGTTTTTTACCACAAATATGGATGAGGTGGTTGAGCTTGGGGCAGAACACGCCTTAAACGTACATACAGACTCAGATACATTAGAACCAACACCTCTAATCCATATTAGGGGGCGGCTTGAGGCTTTGTTATTGCGCCCCGTATTTTACGAATTGGTGGCACTGGCCGTAGAGCGAGAAACAAAAGAGGGTACACAGCTCGGTGTTTATAGCGGCGGGGTGTTTTTCCCGCTTGGGCCAGCAGGCATTCATGATGTTTAGCGATGTGTTAAAAGATCCTGTCATCTCGGATATATCAAGGGCGCTCTTGCCAACCAAGAACTCCTGCGACACGCATATTCCCAAACGCGTTGGGCAAGAGCCAGCCTCTGTTTTAATCCTTTTGGTCTTGCGCGGCGATCAGTGGCATATCGTGCTGACCAAAAGACCCATGCATATGAAAAATCATGCAGGACAAATCGCGTTCCCGGGTGGACGCACAGAAGTTGGCGAAAACCCATATGATGGAGCATTACGAGAAACCCATGAGGAAATAGGGGTTGCGACCAGTGATATTCATATTTTGGGGCGCTTGCCATCTTTTAATGCTGTATCGCAATACCGCGTGACGCCCTTTGTCGGTCTGTTAAATCCGACCGCGAAAACCCAGCCTGATCCAGGAGAAGTCGAGGAAATATTTGAAGTGCCATTTGCTTTTTTTATGGATAGTAACAACCATGTGAGACGAGAAGTGAAATTTGAAGGCGAGCGACATATTATATATGATATGCCGTGGCCAAGTGCCCAAGAAACTACTCATAATGTTTGGGGTATGACCGCCATGATGATGTTCCGCCTCTATCAAAGGATGGGTTATGAAACTAAATAGTGACGACCATAAATGGTTAGGTGACAAACCTGCTCGGCGCGTGTTTTTAGCGCTTGGCGCCGACAATGTTCGCTTTGTCGGCGGATGTGTGCGCAATGCTCTCATGGGTGTTGACGTTGCCGATTTTGATATGGCAACATAGCTTGAACCCCAAGCCGTGATCACAGCCTTGCAAGACGCAAATATCGCCGTACACGAAACAGGCTTGTCACACGGCACAGTCACGGCCATTGCAGATCACACCGTTTTTGAGATCACCACTTTACGCCGTGATGTGGATACGGACGGCCGGCATGCGACAGTGAAATTCACCCAAGATTGGGCCGAGGACGCGGCCCGTCGTGATTTTACCATTAACGCTCTTTACTGTGACGCAGAGGGGCAAATCTATGATCCGACGGGCCTTGGTCTCAAAGATATAAAGGCGAAACGAATACGTTTTGTCGGCGAGGCGAGTGCCCGCATATCCGAGGATTATTTACGGATTTTACGGTTTTTTAGGTTTCAAGCTTGGTACGCAGACACTGCACCAATGGATAAACAGGCACTTACCGCTTGCCGTGAAAATAAAGCGGGCCTGAAAACACTTTCAACTGAGCGCATTTGGTCTGAGCTTAAAAAACTTTTGTCCGCGCCACATCCATACCGCACCGTCAATGTCATGTTAATCAATGGTGTTTTGGAAACATTGCTGCCAGAAGCCAGCAATAGTGAAGGCTTGCAATTATTGTGTGCGCTCGAAAAAGACATGGGCCTATATCCCGATCCGTATTTGCGGCTCATGTCCCTGTCCGCTCGTGATGCCTTTGCTATGGCGGGTCTTGTGAAAAGGCTTAAAATGTCAAACGCCGAGAAATCACGTCTTCTGAGGTGGGCTGATGACATTACTGGACTGACGCCCGGGCTTTCTGACAAGGACTTGAAAATAGAAATTTATAAAGCGGGTCGACAAGTGGCACTGGATAGGGCCCTTTTGCGGGCCACAGGGGCATCTGATCCAATTGTGCGCAATCGCTGGCTAAATATTTATAAAATAGCGCAGGATTGGCAATGGCCAGAATTTCCTCTCAAAGGCAAAGATTTAATCGCTGTAGGAATGGGGTCTGGGCCAAAACTTGGCAAGGCCTTGGACGCCCTCAAAGCCCTTTGGATACGCTCTGGCTTTACCGCCAATCAACAGGCCTTACTGTCTGCGCTGGCGTTGATAAATAGGAAGTAACAGCTTGATTAAGGATCATCTCGTTTGGGAAATGAAGGCGACGTTTGGTTTTGTGATCTTGGCTAGTGTCTTCGCCGCTCGGGCTTTTGCCTTGCATGTAATGACGCTGCCAGCCTTCTTCGAGTGTATCGGGGTCTTTGCTTTTTAGCTTTTTGAGAAAATCCGTACGGGAATGTGTCCACATTTCGTAGTCTTTTTTCAATTTAGGCTCACTGTCAATACTGCGTATTTTTGGGACTATATTTTCTAATTTGTGATGTTCCATAAGCGTGAAAAAACAAAAGCTTTCTCCTTTTTTAAACATCACTTTACCGGGCCTTGTCATTTTCCAATTCATCGTAAATGGGAAGGGGAGCCAATCTGTCTCGACCAATCCAGAGAGGGCGTAAATACCGTCCTTGGGTTCATTGGGTGGCCCCATACACCACAAAGCCCAACCGGGCGGTGTGCGAAATAAGTGGCCCGTATGAAAGGTGACAATACCGCTTGAGAAATGCGACAGTGCAAACCCTGCAATATGAGCCAGCGGGTCTGGAGACGATATTTTGATATCTTCGATGGCCAAGCCGCCGTTCCATTCGACGGTAATATCAAAAGGACACAGAAGCTCCCAGCCCGTCGAATTGGCCATAGTCAAGGGCAAGCACCGATAGGCAAAACGGTCAGGGGAGGCGTCCATCCAATCGCGCTTGGAACGCCCCGGAACCAGTTTTGGTGCAGGGGTTTGCATTTCAAAACAGTCAAGAAAGATGTCGGCTTTTTGCGTAGATTTTATGGTCAAATTGAGTGTCCTTGATAAAATTTTTGGGCGACATCTGGATGAGCACGCAGGCGGGTTTTAAGAATGTTCTGTCCGACGTTTGAAAAGACAGGGTCATGTGGATCAATATTTTGTCCACCAATGGCTTGCCTCGCCAATTCCTCTGGGAGTGGAATCGGAGTGAATTCACATTCGAGTCTTGGGTTGAAAAAATAAGCTATGGAGTGCCGAGTTTTTCCGGGTGGTGGGCTTATGACGCGGTGGGGTGTTGCCCGCAAATATCCACCCGTTGCCATTTGTAACATCTCGCCGAAATTCATAATAAAGGCATCTTTCATGGGCGTGGCGTCTATAATTTCCCCATTGATATCAACTTGCAATCCACCAATAGTGTCTTGCAAGATAAAGGTCAGAAACCCTGTGTCATTATGCCAACCTACGCCTTGCCCGCTTCCACCGTCTTTTAGCACTTTATAGCGAATAAGTTTAAGACGTGCGTCGCCTCGCGGGTTGAAATAGGGTGAGAAATAATTGCTTTTAAGCCCTAATCCTTGTGCAAGTGCCGCAATCATAATTGTGCCTATGTCGTGCATGTCCGCCATCCAATCGGTCACTGTTTCTTGCAGTGACGGAAGGTTATCGGGCCATTGGTTTGGACCTCTTAGATTGTGCCATGCAGGATCACTTGGCGAC
>JAESQI010000219.1 GCA_016765255.1 Robiginitomaculum sp.
CCCAATGCCGTAAGAGCCCATTTGGGCGAAATGTTCTTTGCCGTCTGGCCCCATAACTTTCGCGCCCATCGCTTTAGAATATTTATCACCAAAGCAAAAAATATGACCAATTTCGATACCGCGAGCCGATAGACGTTTGTCCTCTGGCACTTGGGCCTCGAACGCAGATGGGTCGTGCATTTCGTCTGTGGCCGCATAAAGGGCCGTGCGCTCATCCACCATGCTTTGTAAGTCGGAATTGAAGTCCACATCAATGCCTGGTGCAGGCATATCGACCAAGTCCTTATGGCAAAACACTTCACTTTCGCCAGTATCTGCAAGGATTAGAAACTCATGGGATAAATCCCCGCCAATTGGCCCTGTATCAGCCCGCATCGGTACGGCTTTTAAGCCCATACGGGCGAATGTATTAAGATAGGTGATGAACATTCTATTATAAGAACGCACCGCGCCTTCCATATCCAAATCAAAGGAATAATTATCTTTCATCAAAAATTCTCGTCCGCGCATAATCCCGAAACGGGGGCGGCGTTCATCGCGAAATTTCCACTGAATGTGATACAGGTTTTGCGGTAAGTCTTTGTAAGACCTTACAAGCGTGCGAAAAATATCAGTGAGCATTTCTTCATTGGTTGGCCCGTAGAGAAGCTCCCTTCCCCCTCTATCTGTAATGCGCAGCATTTCCTTACCGTAATCATTATAGCGACCCGATTCTTTCCAAAGCTCGGCAGGTTGAATGGTTGGCATGAGCATTTCAACTGCCCCTGCCCTATTTTGTTCTTCGCGGACAATATTTCCAATCTTGGTCAGGACTTTATGCCCGAGCGGTAACCATGAATAAATCCCCGCGCTATGTTGTTTGATCATGCCTGCGCGCAACATATAACGGTGCGAAGCAATTTCCGCACTGGCAGGTGTTTCCTTAAGCAGCGGTAAAAAATATCGAGAGAGGCGCATAGACTTTCCTATTGTTAGTATACCCATAATGGGTAGCAGGCCCAGCGGCAAGCCTACAATCAGTGGGGGATATTAAATTATCTAAATCTCTTTAGGCACGAGGTCGCCGTAAAAAGGAAGATTAAGAACCGAAATCAGATCGAATTTGAGAATGATCATAATGACAAGCCAAATCACGCCAGCTAAAATGCTATTTTGGATAACTTTTTTCTTCATCATGGCCGCGATTGGCGCGCCCGGTTCCGTGCCTTTAACCACATTCCCATCTTCATGTTGACCGCGAATTCCCCAAGGCAGCACGACAAATAATGATAGCCACCAAATGACGAAATAGATTGCGAGTGCGGTTACGATTGGCATGTTTTATGCTTTCTACTTTAGTTTTGTCATCCCAGACTTAATCTGGTATCTCGTCATTTGCAACATATCCCCTGTAGCAGATTCCAGCCTTCGCTGGAATGACAAAGTTAGGGGTTTCTAGTAAAATGTTTAATGCTTAGGCGTTTCCATCAATTCTATCAATGTCCCCGTAAAATCTTTTGGGTGGACAAAGATTACCAATGTACCGTGGGCGCCAATACGAGGCTCGCCGAGTATAGTGGCGCCTTTTTTCTCCATATGCGCTTTGGCTTTATAAATATCCTCAACCTCAAAACAGACATGGTGCTGTCCGCCTTTAGGGTTTTTTGCAAGGAATTTTTCAATCGGAGAATTGTCGCCGTAAGGTTCAATGAGCTCTATTTGAGCATTGGCCAAATTAACAAAAGCAAACCGCACCCCCTGGGCGGGCAAGGCTTTGGTACGGGTAATGTCTTTAATGCCAAACAATTTTCGGTACGGTTTCACCGCCTCTTTGATCGACGGGACGGCAATGCCAACATGGTTTAACGGGCCTAACATATTCTATCTTTCAGCATAATCTTATACCTTTATGGCGGTGACTTCGGTTATTGCTCTTTTGCCTGTGCGGTCACGGATAAGTTTTCGCACTTTAGAACGTATTCTTTTTTCAACTTCGTCTTCATCGCTGCGGTGTTCCCGCCGCAGAGAATAAAAAGCTGCGTCTGCAATATCGGCAATCTCATCAAGTAATTCGTCAATATATTTCCCATTTGGCCCGTGGGGGAACCCACTTGCCCGTGGTTCAGGCCCACCTATAATTTCACCTTTGGCATTGATGACAATGCTAATGGAAATATGTCCTGAATAGGCAAGGTTGCGGCGCTCCCGCAAGCTCATATCCTCAGCACTAATGATCAATCCACAATCTTCGTGCAGACGACCAGATGGCACAATATCAATAATTTTCGGGCCTTTTTTCGAGAGTAAAATCATCTCGCCGTTACGGGGCGCAAGAGCGTATTTTATACCGAGTTCATCCTTGGCCAATTTGGCATGTTCCAACAGGTGACGCCTCTCCCCGTGAACAGGAATAGAGATCAGCGGCTCTATCCAGCTATACATTTCAGCAAGTTCATCGCGGCACGGGTGGCCTGACACATGAATGTCTCTGGATTTTTCTGTAATAATTTCAATACCTTGGTCGGCCAAGCTATTTTGCAAGGCAAAAATACCTTTTTCATTCCCGGGTATAATCTTGGAGGAAAATATCACCACATCACCTTTACCAAGTTTCACCGTACGGTGTTCACCTTTGGCGATTCTAGTCAGGGCGGCGCGAGGTTCACCTTGGGAACCCGTGCATAGATATAGCACATGTTCAGACGGCATGGAGACCGCTTCGTCTTCGCTGAGCAAACTGCCGACACCCGCAAGAAGGCCCACGGCCTTCGCCGCCTCGCACATACGGTGCATGGAGCGGCCTATCAAACAGACAGAGCGGTGATTGTCTTTGGCCGCCATCATCACGCTTTCAAGGCGGGCTACGTTGGAGGCAAAGGACGCCACCGCAACGCCCCGCCCTGCGTATTCTCCAATCAGCTTTGTCAATTCAACTCTCACTCCCGCTTCAGAGCCTGCAATGCCGGGGCTAAACACATTGGTGCTGTCGCACACCATGGCAAGCACGCCCTCATTACCAACACGCCGCAATGCGTCCACGTCAACCCCTTCTCCGACTTGTGGGTCAGGGTCGATTTTCCAATCACCTGTATGCAGGATTATGCCTTGTGGCGTTCGAATCGCGAGAGCATTCGGTTCTGGAATGGAATGGGTGAGCGAGATCAGTTCTATATCAAAAGGGCCAAGAGTGAACTGTCCTTTTAAAGGTATTTTATGAAGTTCGACCTCCCCCAACAGGCCGACTTCTGCAAGGCGTCCCTCGGTGAGGTAGTGGGTGAACGGGGTTGCGTAAACGGGGCATTTTATGCGCGTCCATAGCCGCGCCAACGCGCCCATATGGTCTTCATGAGCGTGGGTGAGAACTATGCCGAGAATGTCGTCTTTAATCTGATCTAAATATTCAATATCTGGCATGATAATATCAATACCCGGCGTGTCGGCCCCGCCAAAGGTCACACCAATATCGACGATTATCCATGTTCGACTATGCTTTGGCCCAAACCCGTATAGGTTCAAATTCATGCCAATTTCCCCGCGACCTCCGAGCGGTAAAAATACCAATTCATCTTTGTTTTTCGCCATTA
>JAESQI010000001.1 GCA_016765255.1 Robiginitomaculum sp.
AAAATAAGGTTTTTAAACAGCTTAGATCTACTCATGATCGATATGCTGATGTTTTTAAAAAACTAGGATTTACAATTGATATTTCTAATCCAAAACCTATAACAAGGGTCCACTTATTTAAAGACGTTTCCAATATCACTGGCCAAAAAAACAAACCGTGGGTTGGAGTTGCTCCTTTTGCAGCCTTTCCTTCCAAAACCTATCCGTTAGATTTAATGGAAGAGGTGATTGCCGGGCTTTCTAAAGATTTTACTGTTTTCTTATTTGGCGGAAAAGAAGATGAAACAATTCTTGAAACCATTATATCTCGTCATAAAAACACAATTTCTGTTGCTGGTAAATTAGGCGGTTTTAAAAACGAGCTGAATTTAATTTCTAACCTGAACATTATGCTTTCTATGGATTCTGGAAACGCACATTTTTCTGCCATGCAACAAGTTCCAACTATTACTTTATGGGGAGGAACACACCCCTTTGCTGGTTTTGCTCCTTTTAACCAACCTACAGATTATTGTTTGTTGCCTGATTTAAAAGAACATCCCAACATTCCTTGTTCTATTTATGGAAATAAAACCTGTCAAGGAGCAGAAGATGTTATGCGAACTATTTTACCGAAAAATATACTTAAAAAAGTAAAGGCGGTTCTAGAAAAAAACTAAATTTGCATTATAAATAATAACTTATGATTGTCCATCACCTTGAGAAAAACGACTCTATTCTCAATAAATTTATTGCAGAAATTAGAGATGTATCTATTCAAAAAGATTCACTTCGCTTTCGAAGAAATATTGAACGAATTGGAGAAATTCTTGGCTATGAACTCAGCAAAAGTCTTGCCTATAAAGCAATTGACATTACCACTCCATTAGGAACAAAAAAAATAAACTTGGCACAAAAAGATGTTGTATTGTGCTCAATTTTAAGAGCAGGCTTGCCTTTACATCAAGGGTTGTTAAATTATTTTGACGATTCAGAAAATGCCTTTATTTCTGCATATCGTCATCATCCAAATAATGAAACTGATTTTGAGATTGCCGTTGAATATTTTGCAGCTCCATCAGTAGAAGGGAAAACCTTATTGCTTGCGGACCCTATGTTGGCAACTGGGCAATCTTTAGTTGCTGTACATGAAGCGATCAAAAAACAAGGAATCGCAAAAGAAATACATATTGTTATTGTTATTGGATCTACCGAAGGAATTGATTTTATTAAAAAACACTTTCCAACAAATACGCATTTATGGATTGCTGCAATTGATGATGAATTGAACGATAAAGGATATATTATTCCAGGTTTAGGTGATGCTGGAGATTTGGCTTTTGGCCCTAAACTATAAAGTGAATCACAAAAGAAAAAATCAATAACGTTAGTAATACCATTTCTGCAAACCATTTATTTTCAATGGATTGAACCCAATTGGCAATAATTATTGCTGTTGGAATACTTACAGCAATTAATGCTGTACCATTATGTGTTTTTAATGATACTACAAAAACAATAGAAAGTAGTAAATGTAACAATAATAGAATCCAACTTCTTTTAAAGCGGTTACTTACCGAAAATATTTTTGCTGATTTCAGTAAAACTGACAATAAAGTTACAATTCCAAACAAACTAAAAACAGCAGTGTAAAAAGACGTATTGTAAAAATTAGAATTAACGTCGAAATTTAGCACAAATAAGCGTTCAAATTGCATCATTTGATCTGTATAAAAACAATATGTAAAATACAAAAATACTGGCGTTACAAATCCAAGAACAGGAATCACAATCGTGCGAATAGAATATTCTAAAAAAAGAAAAATCGCACCATAAATTAACACTAGGTAGAGTATAGACATTGGCTCTAAAAGAAAAGCTACTCCTAACCACAAAGCGCTATCAAACAATTTTATGAAAATAGATTTTGGTTTTCTTAAGCTGTATATTTTTCTAAAAAATAGCAATAAAATTATATAAAAAAATACTGAATTAATATCTATAATCAGGTTTGGAATCAATCCAAAACTTATCACAAAAAGAAAAAAAGCATAGGTATTATCGCCCGTCAATTTATTTTTAGAAATAATAAAATTGAATACTGAAAAAAGAATTAAAATCAGAGCAAAAATACCAATTGAACGTGTTAACAATCCATTGTTTATGATATCAAAATCATAGACATATATAAACAAAACGTCATATAAAATGAAGAGTATTATAATGAGAATGAAATTAACTGGTTTTGATTTGCCGAAAAAATTGGCTAGCATCATTTGTTTTTATATTTTTGCAATGTAAATATACTTAAGTTATGATAGCAAGCAATATTTTTAGATTAATAGGTGATTTTTTTACCTGGGCTTTTAAACCATTTGAGGCAATGCGATTAAGCGACCTTAATTGGTGGCAATCAAATGTGGTAAGCTGGAGTTTTATAATCATCTTTTTAGTTTTATTTGGATATTGGATGAAAGAATCTAAGCGTTTCCAAAAAGAAGGAATCGAAGATTCTAGTAAATAACTGCAATCTTGGGAAGTAAAAACAAACTAAAACGTTTTCATGAGAATGAAACGTTTTCGAATGTTATCCAGCCAAAAAGAGAAGAAATACTACAAGGTTTCTCTTTAAAAAGCAAGTGGCATACATTTTTTAAAAACAACAATCCAATCGTATTGGAATTAGGTTGCGGCAAGGGAGAATACACCATTGCATTAGCGCAAAAAAATTCTAACAAAAACTACATCGGTATTGATATTAAAGGTGCGCGTTTTTGGCGTGGCGCCAAAACTGCTCTCGAAGAAAACTTACCAAATGTTGCTTTTATACGAACACAGATAGAATTAGTAGATCTTTTATTTGCTGAAAATGAAGTGGACGAAATTTGGATTACTTTTCCAGATCCTCAAATTAAATACAAACGCACCAAACACCGATTAACCAATACTGATTTTTTAAAGAAATACCATTCTATTTTAAAAAAGGATGGCATCGTAAATTTAAAAACAGATAGTGAGTTTATGCACGGTTACACATTGGGTTTATTACACGGTGAAGGTCATGAAATTATTGAAGCTAATCACGATGTGTATAAAAACACGTATAGCTCAGATGAAATTACAGGCACACAAACCTTTTACGAAAAACAATATCTAGAGAAAGGAA
>JAESQI010000220.1 GCA_016765255.1 Robiginitomaculum sp.
AGTTCTGTCGGGAACGGGCCTTCGCCAACGCGCGTTGTGTAAGCTTTGGTAATACCCAATATATAATTTAGGGCTTTTGGCCCCATGCCTGTTCCGCCTGCCGCTTGTCCCGCAATCGTGTTTGACGAGGTGACAAAGGGATATGTGCCGTGGTCAATATCGAGCATGGCCCCTTGGGCGCCTTCAAACAAAATCCGTTTATCGGCCCGAGACGCTTTATCGAGTTCATACCAAACCGCCCCTGCAAATGGTAGAATTTGCGGCGCAATCTCAAACAGTTTTGTGGTCAACTCATCTGCGTCTATCGGTGGGTGCCCAAGACCTTTACGAAGCGCATTATGGTGATGGAGCATATTAGCAACGCGAGCTGGCAGGCCTTCTTTGTCGGCCAAATCACACACTCGAATAGCGCGGCGCGCCACTTTGTCTTCGTAAGCGGGACCGATGCCGCGTTTTGTTGTGCCAATTTTTATGCCGTCTGCACGGTTTTCACGTATGGCGTCTAACTCCCCGTGTACGGGTAAAATTAGTGTAGCTGTTTCTGAAATAACGAGGTTGTCAGGCGTTATTTTCACGCCTTGCCCACGAATGCGCTCCATCTCGGACATCAATGCCCAAGGATCAATCACGACACCATTACCAATCACTGACAATTTACCGCCGCGCACAACACCTGATGGAAGCAAGCTTAATTTATAAACTTTTCCGTCTACGACTAATGTGTGTCCCGCATTATGACCGCCTTGAAACCGCGCAATCACGTCCGCTCGGCTCGAAAGCCAATCGACAATTTTTCCTTTGCCTTCGTCGCCCCATTGGGAACCAACCACCACTACATTCGCCACGCAAACATCCCTTGTTCAAACCTGAGGGCGGAATATCCGCCCTCAGTACAGAGGAGTGTCTAACATAGATTCTTGCCTGTGACAGTCTTAAAAACTTAAAGCCCTGACAAATTTCACTTGGTCAATAGCGCTGACTTCGTTTTGAATGTTTTGCGGTACATTTCCGTCAACAGAGACCAAACAAATAGCAGACCCACCTTGTTTGTTTCTGCCCAAGAAAAAGGTCGCAATATTAACATCACTTTTCCCAAGCAAGCTTCCAAGTGCCCCAATAAACCCAGGTTTATCTTCATTGCGCACATAGAGCATATTGGGCGAAAAAGCAGCGTCCATAGAGACACCAAATAAATTCAGCAGGCGCGGTTCACCACCGTAAAGAGAGCCCGAAACTTCGAGCGTGCGGTTGCTCGTTTTAATAATCAGCTTAATGAGATTGTCATGATTTTCAGCCCCCTCGCAGATGGACTCTTTTACGTCCAAGCCGCGTTCAGCAGCAATAGCGGGCGCGGACACCATATTCACATCATTCATCATTGGCTTAAGCAGGCCTGCCAAAGCCGCTGCCGTCATAGGCTTTGTGTTGAGTTCAGCTACATCACCCATATAACAAAATTCAACTGCCTCAATCGGTTCTTCCAAAAGTTGCCCAGTCATCGCCCCAAGCTTTTCGGCCAAGTCGACAAATGGTTTGAGGCGCGGCGCTTCTTTAGCCGAAATGGACGGCATGTTAAGCGCATTGGTCACAGCGCCCGTGAGCAAATAATCTGCCATTTGTTCGGCCACTTGCACGGCCACATTTTCTTGGGCTTCAAGTGTAGACGCCCCCAAATGCGGCGTCGCGATGAAGTTTTTCGTGCCAAATAACGGGTTTTCCTTAGCAGGTTCCACAGCGAACACATCAAGAGCAGCAGCGCGAAGATGACCGCTTTCCAGCGCGTCCTTAACGGCGGCTTCATCTACAAGACCACCGCGAGCGGCATTGACAAGGATAAGACCTTTCTTGGTTGTCGCCAACGCTTCACGGCTCACGATCCCGCGAGTTCCGTCTGTGAGCGGGGTGTGCAAAGTAATGGCGTCAGCACGTTTAAACAGGTCTTCAAGTTCAACTTTTTCCACACCTAAATCCACCGCACGTTCGAGCGTTAGGTAAGGGTCAAAAGCAATCACTTTCATCTTTAAGACCAAAGCCCGCTCGGCAACGAGTGCACCAATATTGCCACACCCAATAATGCCAAGGGTTTTATTATAAAGTTCTATGCCTTTAAAATCTGACTTCGGCCATTCACCATTTTGGGTACGGTTTGACGCCGCTGGGATTTGGCGGGCACAAGATAGCAATAAAGCAATCGCGTGTTCCGCCGTTGTAATGGCGTTCCCGAACGGGGTATTCATGACAACAATCCCGCGAGCCGTAGCCGCCTTTTTGTCAATATTATCCGTCCCAATGCCAGCACGTCCAATCACTTTTAGATTGGTAGCTGCCGCAATAATATCGGCGTCAGGGCGGGTTGCAGATCGTACGGCCAAGCCGTCATATTCTGGAATAATTTTTATCAATTCTTCTTTGGATAGACCTGTAATGACATCCACGTCTACACCGCGATTTTTAAATACATTTCTTGCTTCGTCTGACATTTTATCAGCGATTAAAACTCTAACCATGAGAGCCTCCTTTAATTTATAAATATTATATTTTGAACCTAAAAAGTTTCCGCTGCAATGGTCTCAAAACCCCACTCAAGCCACGGCAAGAGAGCTTCGATATCGGACTTGTTAATCAAGCCAGATGCCCATACGCGAAAGCCCGGTGGAGCCGTGCGGTAGGAACCAAAATCATAAGCTCCGCATTCCTCGCCGAGCAATTTCACGATTGCACTGGCAAATGCCGAGCGTCCACTTGCATCAAGCGCTTCAAATCTTGGGTCAACAATTTTCATGCAGACACCCGTATTAGAGCGTTGCTCTGGTATAGCGCACAGGTTTTCAATCCAAGGAGTTTTGTCCATCCAGTTTTGTAGCAATTCAAAATTGGCATCAGCACGGTCATGCATCCACTTTAGACCACCTTGTTCCCGCACCCATTTTAAGCTCTCAATATGATCTTCCGCACACATCAAAGACGGGGTGTTAATGGTGGAACCTTCAAACAAGGCTTCGTTGAGTTTACCGTTCTTGGTCATTAAGAAAATTTTCGGCATAGGCCAAGGCGGGGTGTAACTCTCGAGACGCTCGACGGCGCGGGGGCTCAAAATAATCATCCCGTGGGCAGCCTCACCGCCCATATTTTTTTGCCATGAATAAGTAACCACATCAAGCTTGTCCCAAGGCAGGCTTTGCGCGAAAGCCGCAGACGTGGCGTCGCAAATGGTAATCCCTTCGCGGTCAGCAGGGATGAAATCAGCATTCGGGACTTTTACCCCGCCCGTGGTTCCGTTCCATGTAAACACGAGGTCGCGATCGCCTGTATATTGTGACAAATCGGGAAGCTTGCCGTAATCGGCGCTAAAAATACGGAGATCTTTGAGGGGAAGTTGGGTTTTGGCATCGGTAATCCATGCATTGCCAAAGCTTTCCCACGCCGCCACATCGACACCGCGCGGGCCAAGCATTGACCACATGGCCATCTCGACCGCGCCCGTATCAGACGCAGGCACGATGGCAATACGGTGATCCGCTGGAACCTCTAAAACCTCGCGGCTTAGATCAATAAGTTCTTTAAGAACTTGCTTGCCAATCGGGCTTCGGTGGGAACGACCAAGGGCAGCTTTGGCTAGGAAATCAGGTGTCCAACCGGGACGTTTTCTGGAAGGGCCAGGCGAAAAACGCCCGTCAACGGGCTTCACACCCGGTTTTTGTAGTCTATTCATCATGTTTCTCCGCACGGCAATTTTTGTAACCGCATAAAGTACGCCTTGGTGGGAAAGCGCGACCCACGGCTCATATGCGGGATTCGAGCGCGGGGGTCAAGGGTGAACGATGTAAGAAATTGAGATGGGTTTTAACGAACGCCCCCAATCATCACCCACCTCGCCGCTCATACCTCAGAAATGCGGTATCCCCCCAAATTAAAACACCACAATTCGCAAAAGACCCCGCTCTATAGCGGGGTGAGCGGGATTGGGGACGGACGGGTTTAATCATCAAAGCCGCCGTTAGAAGTTCCTTGTTCCGATTGATATAGCGGATTATAACTTTCTTATGAAATTTAACAGACGAAAAGTAACAACTGTATTAGCGAGCTTAATGGCGGCTCCATTGATTAGCTGCGATTCAACCAGTTCACAAGAGATAGAGGAAACGAATATGTATGGGCTAATTGCAAAAATCACGGCTATAGATGGAAAGAGGGACGCGCTTTCTTCTATCTTGATTGAGGGATTACGCGAAATGCCAGGAAATTTATCTTACATAGTTGCGAATGATGCGGCGAATGCTAATGACTTATGGATAACAGAAGTATGGGTAGATCAAGCCGCTCATCAAAACTCACTTTCACTATCTTCAGTTCAAAAAGCTATAAAAGTCGCCCGCCCGCTCATGGCTGGAATGGTACGCATAGCCGAAACACGACCAGTTGGTGGAGAAGGCTTATAACTTAAGGCCTCTGATAGTATGTTGACTCATACCGCTTTGCAGACCACGGTCAAAACCTTAACAACGTTCACAATCTTCACACTCAACCCTTCCCCAACTCCCAATATAGCGACCTTTTCACCTCTCAATCTAGCGATCTTCTCATCTCGCCGTCGGGTCTTACACTCTCCACTTCTTCCCCTGCTTTAAAGTCGCGCGTCAAATGATGAAAATTTGTGCATGTCCAATAACGTGATCTTCTTACTTCGCTATCAGGCCACACATTCTCCAGTTCGCCCCCTTCCTTTCATTCTACACCTTGGCCATGACCTATATGTGTACAATAAAATTTATTCCTGTCTGATTTCTAAATTGACGTCCCCATTCATTATAGAATTGGATATGTCAGATATCTTGACAAGAACAATACGACCATTATTTTCAACACCTGAAACTGTTCTGTCGGTGGTTACAAATGGAAAAGCTATTAGGCCCTGTTCTGCTAGATGAATGGGCGCGCCATTTATCGAATCCGCATAGGTAAGTAAATTATCTAAATCAATCTGAAATAGCATACCCGAAGTTATTCGGACATTTTCATTTTGTTCTAATGCATCCTTGATAATTGAGCCTGATAAAACACGACCTGAGTCTCGACTACTGTTAATTAAGTCATTGACTCCATCACCATCAATGTCGCCAACGTCAATACTCCCGCTAATAACTGTGCCATTGATGAGAACATTTGGTTCTCCACTCGCAATTAAATTATCCCCATCAATAACAAAAATGCCCCTATTTGAATCAAATAAGAATGTCGGAATGCCGTCGCCGTCATAATCGCTAGTCTGTACAATACCAAATGCGCCCGTGTTAGGAATAGCACGCCCTTGAACTGCAGTCATTGCCTCAAGGTCAATTGGCGTTACCGTTGCAGCTTGTAGCAAGGCACTGCGAATGACCCAAACTACACCTGAGTTCGAATGAAAACCATCAATAGCGGGGGCGGACATTAATAAATCTTCTTTGCCATCACCATCAATATCAGGGACAACTTCAACAATGAATTTGCTTACATTCCCACCGAGTGACTTTGCTAGGTAGTTAAATTCAATATCAAATTTCCCCGTGCGTAGCCGATCTGCTTGTGATGTGGCTTCTTTTCCAAAAATAATGCCATATTTTTTACTTAAGTTACTTTTGTCAACGAAGCGGACGAAAATATCATTTATGTCATCTCCATTGACATCGTCAATTAAGCGACCCTCAACGTTCGAATTTGCAGCAAAGCTATAAACAATTTTTTCAGAAATATTATCTGGCGCTATATCTCCTTCAAGCGCCATTTGCTCATTGATAGTCGTCACTTTAAACAAAACAAGCCTATCTTTTTCAGCTTCAGATAATAGCAAATCCGTACCACCATCCGTCTCGCGAGTTTGCCCTGAAATATAGTTATACTTCGAGCCCTCATCAATTACCGCCTCAAGAAAACGTGTGCCAACATTTGTTGCTGGTGTAATTTTAGTTTTCCCTGTTTTTGATGCATTTAAAAATTCACTCGACAAAACGTAAGCAGATGCTGGCCCCTCTCCCGACTGTATAGCTGCGCTCAGTTCTGGATTGCCATCCCCCGAGATATCAGGGATTAATCTTAACGGCGCTCCGAAGTATTGTGCGTTTGTTTCACCTATTATAACCCCCCCAACAGCTTCAGCAGCATCATCAAGATCAGTAATCCTCACCTTTACTGCCGAGGTTATAGAATCGCCTAGATAATCTCCTTGCAAGGTAAACTCATATAAATTATCCGAATTCGCATCAAATGGATTTTCGAAATTGAACCTTGTTGATGTATTTACTGTAACAGTGATATCTCTATCACCATTAGAATTTGCGGCTGTAGCAGTGATATTTAGTGAAAAATATTGCGCGTCAGCACCGATTAGAACCAAATTTCCGGGCAAGTCACTATTTGGCGCATGAAACTTAAAACTAGGCGTCTCAAAATGTGCGAAGCCACCATTCTCTGGAAAATTCGCAGAGAACAAATTCGGGAATTGTTCATTTGCTGTAGGCGGAGGCGGAGGCGAAGTAACGCCCGTTGGTGGCGTACCTGTTCCATTAGAACTACTACCCCCACAGGCCAATAAGCTCATACTCGCCACAGCCATTATACATAAATTCATTAAATTTCGCATATATTTCCCCAGAATTCAAAATAATTCTAAAGGTATAAATAACAATTACAAGCAACATATTTGTCCTTTTAAAAATAAGGGCTCAACAATTTATTCCCTAAACATCACGCCACAAACGGCTCTGATCCATCCGAATACTCGCACTCATAAAACCAATGCGTTAAGTGATGAAAAATTGTGCAGGGGCAAAATTTATGTCGAAAATTTAGGCAGATGTGAGTATTACGCCTACAAATCCATGATTTACATCTCTGCGTCTCGACTCTCCAATGCCTCCAGACTTAGGCATTTGTCATCAGGGATCAACCTGACGTGAAATTCGCTTACATGAGCATTGGAGAAAATATGAAAAAAGTTGAGGCCATCATCAAGCCGTTCAAACTTGATGAAGTGAAAGAAGCCCTGCAAGAAATCGGCGTCATGGGCATGACCGTTACCGAAGCAAAAGGCTTTGGCCGTCAAAAAGGCCATACGGAACTCTATAGAGGGGCTGAATACGTGGACGACTTTCTCCCCAAATTAAAAT
>JAESQI010000221.1 GCA_016765255.1 Robiginitomaculum sp.
CTCCACCCGAGTGGTAAATACCCGTTCACCGGATCATGGGCCGAGGTTTGATCGGTGACCATATCGGGGCGCACTCCGCGTTTATAAATTTCGGGAAATATATCTGCCGCATTGCCAAGCAAGCCAATGGAAAGTGCTTTGCCGCCTTTATTAGCTTTGTTGATAAACTCCATGGCTTCGTCAAGGCTTTTGGCCTTCGCGTCCACATAACCTGTACGAAGGCGAAAATCTATGCGGGTCTCGTCGCACTCGACCACGAGACAACTTGCCCCCGCCATTGTCGCGGCCAAAGGTTGCGCGCCGCCCATGCCGCCTAGGCCAGCGGTGAGAATCCATTTACCAGTGAGGTCACCTGCGTAATGCTGTCGCCCAGCTTCGACGAACGTTTCGTAAGTGCCCTGCACAATGCCTTGTGTGCCATATAAATCCAAGACCCTGCCGTCATTTGCCCATACATCATCAGGCCTTTTTTATCGAGCTCATTAAAATGCTCCCATGTCGCCCAATGGGGCACAAGATTAGAATTGGCGATGAGCACTCGCGGAGCCTCTGCGTGGGTTTTAAACACGCCAACCGGCTTGCCCGACTGCACAAGTAAGGTTTCGTCGTCTTCAAGACTTTTTAAACTGGCCGTAATTTGATCAAATGCTTCCCACGACCGCGCCGCCCGACCAATGCCGCCGTACACGACCAACTCGTCTGGATGCTCTGCGATGTTCGGATCAAGATTGTTCATGAGCATTCTATAGGGGGCTTCGGTCTGCCAGCTCTTGCAATTTAGTTTATTCCCTGTTGGCGCTTTCACCTCACGAGCATTTTTAAAACGATCATTATGTGTTTTGGGCATAAAAAATATCCTTACCGACGGCGTCCAAAATTGCGCCTTGTTTTAATAGATTGGCCGCCGCCTCTATGTCCCCAGCCATATAGCGGTCATCTCCAAGGCTTGCCACTTCGGCCCGTAAAGCACTGATTGCAGATTTAAGCACGGGGCTGGTTTCAATGGGGGCTCGAAGCTCTATGCCTTGAGCCGCACACATCCATTCTATTGCAATTATATTACGCAAATTATCTGCCATATCCATCAATCGGCGCGCCCCGTGCGCCGCCATAGATACATGATCTTCTTGGTTGGCGGAAGTAGGCGTACTGTCCACACTGCACGGATTGGCCCGTTGTTTATTCTCGGACATTAAGGCCGCACTTGTCACTTCAGCAATCATAAAGCCAGAATTGACACCGGGGTTCGGTGACAAGAATGGCGGCAAACCAAAGCTCAACGCAGGGTCAACCAAAAGTGCAATACGGCGCTGGGCTATGGCCCCGACTTCCGCCAATGCGAGAGCGCATTGATCGGCGGCAAATGCCACAGGCTCGGCGTGAAAATTCCCACCCGATAAAATTTCGCCCGTGTCTACATTGACCAAAGGATTGTCGGTCACGGCGTTGGCTTCTATACGCAACGTTTCTGCGACACTGCTTAAAATATCCAAACATGCTCCTATGACTTGTGGTTGACACCGCAGGCAATAGGGGTCTTGTACCCGCTCATCATCTTCCATATGGCTGTCCCTTAATGGAGAACCGTGCATGAGTTTTCGCAAAATCTTGCCCGCTTGGATTTGCCCTTTGTGACCGCGTAGATCATGGATAAAAGCTTTAAACGGTGCACTTGATCCCATGGCTGCGTCCACACTCATGGCCCCTGTGATGAGAGCAGAATGGGCGAGAGATGTGGCTTCAAAATACCCTGCCAATGCATAAGCTGTGCTAAATTGCGTGCCGTTAATCAGGCCGAGACCTTCCTTGGCACGCAGAACAATCGGCGTAAGGCCAGCCGCTTTTAGGGCCGCGCCACCGCTCATGGTCTTCCCCTTATAGACCGCGTGCGCCTCGCCAATCATCACCGCTGCCATATGCGCGAGCGGGGCCAAATCACCGCTAGCGCCGACGGAGCCTTGGCCCGGCACGACTGGCGTCACCCCTTTTTCTAGCATATCTTGTAACAAAGAAATAAGTCCCCAACTCACCCCCGACGCTCCGCGTCCTAGCGAGTTAATTTTGAGCGCCATCATCAAGCGAGTGATGTTTTCTGGCATAGGATTTCCAACGCCGCAGCAATGGGACAGAATGAGATT
This sequence comes from Robiginitomaculum sp., assembly GCA_016765255.1. Taxonomy (GTDB): domain Bacteria; phylum Pseudomonadota; class Alphaproteobacteria; order Caulobacterales; family Maricaulaceae; genus Robiginitomaculum_A. Next base: position 2,139 of record JAESQI010000221.1, read on the forward strand.
ACGTTGTAATTTAGCCGTATCCTGCACACTGATTTGAATGCGAGCAAGCTTGCCAAACCCCGTATTGACCCCGTAGACAGGATCAGCACCCGCTGCCGCTGCTTTGACAATTTCGGCAGATTTTTTACAAATTTCCTGGGCGCCATTCCCCAGTTTTATGCTCGTACCATCGCGGTAAATAATTTCCCAAATACCAAGAGAAACACGTCCTGCTGTGATAATTTCATTCATACATTTTTCCCTTTAACATTCGGATTGAACAAGAGTAATTGCCAAGCCAATAGCTAAGCTCGCTTGGATGTTCAAAATCCCAAATTGCTAAATCAGCGCTTTTTCCAACTTTCAAAGTACCAATTTCGGCCCCCAGACCCAAAGCTTTGGCCCCTTCCCGTGTCATACCCGCTAACGCTTCTTCAGGCGTAAACCCAAACAGAGTACAAGCCATATTTAAAATAAGCAAAGGCGAAGTAATCGGCGAGCTACCCGGATTACAATCTGTTGCCAGAGCCATCGGCACACCGTATTTCCTAAACAAATCTATCGGTGGTTTTTGCGTCTCTTTTAAAAAATAAAAAGCACCTGGCAACAGAACTGCAATCGTGCCTGTCTTAGCCATCGCCTGCACACCCTCCTCATCTATATACTCAAGATGGTCAGCAGAAAGCGCGGCGAATTCGGCAGCGAGCTTTGCTCCGCCTTGTTTTGAGAGTTGTTCGGCGTGGAGTTTTACAGGCAGATTGTGTTTTTTCGCCGCCTCAAATACGCGGCGAATTTGCAGCGTGCTAAAGCCAATATTTTCACAAAACCCATCCACGGCATCAGCGAGGTTAAGTTCGGTAATCCGTGGAATCATAACCTCGCAAACAAGATCAACATAGCTGTCTGGATCATTTTTATATTCTGGAGGTAAGGCATGTGCGCCCAGAAATGTGGTTTTTACTCGTATATTTTCCTCTTCCTCCAACGTCTTCGCCACTTCAAGCATTTTAATCTCGGTCTCAAGATCAAGCCCATAACCAGACTTTATTTCAACTGTAGTAACACCCTGTGCTGTCATATCGATCAAGCGTAATGAAGCACTGACCAATAAAACACTCGCATCTGTTTCTCGTGTGGCTTTAACAGTCGAAACAATACCACCCCCTGCTTTTGCAATTTGTTCATAGCTGACACCTTGCATCCTTTGTTCAAATTCACGGGCGCGGTTACCGCCAAAAACCAGATGGGTGTGGCAATCGACAAGACCAGGCGTCATCCAGTGCCCTCCGCAATCCCTCACATCTTTAGCTTTGTACTCGGGCAAATCATCAATCTTGCCAATCCACGAAATCCGCCCATCCGTCACGCCTAAAGCCCCTTTTTTAATAGCGCCGTAGGGCGCATCAATTGCCGGGTCCATTGTTGCCAAATTGGCATTTTTGAATAGAGTGTCAAATTGGAGCGTCATAATCATAATCATACTGAGAAAGCAAAGCAGATGCAAAACAAAGATTGGCCAAATATCGCTGGACTTATTGGTGAGGGGAAGGGCGATATTGGGTTTTTGGGAGCGCCCATGACACTCGGATGTGTGACACCAAGTGATTACCACCTTGCACCCGCAAAATTTCGCCAAGCTTTAAAACGTATTAGCACATATGACGTGGAAACAGGTATTGAGTTAAACGGGCTATCTATTCGTGATTACGGTGATGTTGTCATTGAAGACTTAATCCCAAAGGACGGGTTTTTACCGATCAAAACAGGTTTTTCGAAACTGATACAAAAGCATGTTCTATCAGCACTTATCGGCGGGCATAACGGCATTACCCGTGCGGGTGTACACGCCTTAGGCCCAAGCTTGCAAAATGTTGGCTTGCTAACCTTGGATGCCCATTTTGATCTTCGCTCCACCAAAGACGGGTTGATGAATGGTAATCCTGTGCAAGCTCTCCTTGATGACGGCCTGCCAGGAACTCATATCGCCCAAGTCGGCATTGCGCCCTTTGCCAACAGCGCCGCCATGCACCGCACGGCCATAGAGGCTGGCATTAGCGTTTACACCATGGCAGATTGCCGAGCCCATAGTGTGGTCAAAATTGTAGAAGCCGCCTTAAAGACTTTGAGCAAAACCTGTGAATTCATCTATGTGGATTTTGATATTGATGTGATTGAACGGGCCTTATCCCCAGGAGCACCAGGCGGACGAA
>JAESQI010000222.1 GCA_016765255.1 Robiginitomaculum sp.
ACGTCTTCATTGCGAGCGTCCATTCCCATGGCCCAATAAAGCCCTCCAATGGAGAGAAAACCCAGACTGTCCGCCCCCAAAAGCTGTTTCATGGTTTCGAGGTCATGATTTGCAGCCATCAGAAGTTCCTTGCTCGGCATGTCGACGCCGTAAAAATCTGGGTGTTTGATCTGCGGGGAAGCAGAGCGGAAATGCACTTCCTTTGCACCTGCATTGCGGATCATGCGGACAATTTTAGTCGATGTTGTGCCGCGCACAATACTGTCATCAACCAATAAAACACGCTTGCCCTCAATGAGTTTACGGTTGGCAGAATGCTTTAACCGAACCCCCATATCCCTAATCTGTTGGGTGGGTTGAATAAATGTACGGCCCACATAATGGTTACGAATAATCCCAAGTTCGAACGGAATACCGCTTTCTTGAGCATACCCAAGCGCAGCAGGAACGCCGCTATCGGGGACGGGAATGATGAGATCAATATCCCCCGGAGGTGTTTCTTGTGCCAGTCTTTGGCCCATACGTTTGCGAACTTCATACACACTTTTCCCGCCGACAATACTGTCTGGGCGGGCGAAATATACAAATTCAAAAATGCAGGGTCGAGACGGTGTTTTGGGAAATGCACGGATAAATTCTATGCCGCTTTCGCTAATGATAACCACTTCGCCGGGCTCTAATTCTCTAAAGACTTCGGCGTCAATAATGTCCAAAGCACAGGTTTCAGATACCAAAAAATACATATTGTCTTTTTTACCAACAATAAGGGGCCGAATACCGAGCCTATCCCGTGCGCCAATCAAGGTTTTATTGGTGAGACCAACAAAGGCAAATCCGCCGTCAATTTGCCGAAGCGCATCAATAAATTTATCAATAAAGTTGACCCGCTTTGAACGCGACACCAGATGAATAACCACTTCGGTGTCACTGGTACTTTGGAAGATCGCGCCGTCTTTGACCAATTGCTCGCGCAAGAGATAAGCATTGGTTAGATGACCGTTATGGGCCAAGGCAAAACCACCTGTAGCAAGATCGGCAAAGAGGGGTTGGGTATTGCGCAACAAAGTTTGTCCAGCAGTTGAATAGCGGTTATGGCCAATGGCCGCATAACCGGGTAAACGTTCGCTAGGGTCAGTGCCAGTGAAATGATCACCCACAAGCCCCAAATGTCGCTCAGTATGAAATTTCTTTCCGTCCGTACAAGCTATGCCGCAAGCTTCTTGGCCTCTGTGCTGGAGAGCGTGTAAGCCGAGCGCTGTGATAGCGGCGGCATTGTCAGCCCCATAAACGCCAAAAACACCACATTCTTCTCGTACTTTCGGGGTGTGATTTAGCTCAAATGGATCAATGTCATTAGACTGTTGGGTAGAGGGGGAAGGAGTACTCATATCAAAACCTTATGGGTCATTTTTGGGTATGTCGGGGAGTATATCTGATTCTTCCCCTTTCGTCTTGATCTCATCGGCGATTTCTTTTGCGCGGGCAAAGGGTAGGGTTTGCAATGTGTCAGATATTTTTCGTAAAAACGGATATGTTGCCGCTTCTGTCATCCATTCTGCTGGTTCGTCGTTTTTGGCTGATTTTGATGCAACCAGAACAAAAAGTGATGCGAGGATAGCACCTCGGAGTAATCCAAAACCAAAGCCAAGTAAACGTTCGAAAAACCCAGGCGTCTGTCCGCGAATATTTTTTGCCCATCCGCGCAGAACAAAGGATGTCAAAAGATAAAACAGAGCGAATACACCGATAAACAAGGCCCCATCTGCCAGCCAAGAAGGGCGAATAAAGTTTTGCACCCCTATTCTGTAACGGCCAAATACAAATAAAGAGACGGCAAGCCCGATTAGGAGGGCAAGGATGGAAATAATTTCACGAGACAGGCCTCTGGCAAAGGCTAAAATGCCAGAAAACCCGAGAATGAGGAAGACAACAATATCAAAACCGCCAAAAGTCAAAGGGCCAATATCCATTCTATATCCTATTGATGCAGCCTATCTAAAGGCAATATCAATCAATGAGATTACCCGTCTGCAAATGCTTCTACACGGGTTATGAGGTCTGGCAAAGTCTTGATTGCAATGATTGGCAGTGGTGGAGTCGATTTATGCACAGTTTTTGCCTTTGTCCCACGCGATAGGGGGGCGGTTATGGCGCGTTTAAACCCTAATTTACTGGCTTCCTTAAGGCGTGCATCGGTTCGGCTGGCAGTGCGCACATCACCGGATAAACTAATTTCGCCAAAAACCACGCAATCAGCAGGCAAGGGCGTGTCAAATACGGAAGAGGCCAGCGCCGCCGCCACGGCCAAATCTGCGGCAGGTTCATTGATCTTCATGCCGCCTGCTACATTTAGATACACATCTTTGCCGCCAAAACTAACCCCGCACCGGGCTTCGAGCACTGCCAAAACCATGGCGAGGCGTCCACTATCCCAGCCAACGACAGCGCGGCGCGGCGTGCCAAAGGCGGCCGGAGCGACAAGTGCTTGTATTTCAGTTAACAGGGGACGTGTGCCTTCAAGGCCCGCAAACACGGCGGTTCCGCTTGCAGCTTCACTGCGCCCGTCGAGGAATAATGCCGATGGATTGGCGACTTCTGTGAGGCCCATTTCGCCCATTTCGAACACACCAATTTCGTCCGTTGGGACAAAGCGGTTCTTATGGGCTCGTAATATGCGAAATTGATTGGCCCTATCCCCTTCAAAATAAAGCACAGCGTCGACCATATGCTCGACCACGCGAGGGCCAGCAATTTGACCGTCTTTGGTGACGTGCCCAACCAAAATGACACAAGTCCCACGTTTTTTGGCGTAACGCGTGAGTTCTTGGGCGCAAGCTCGCACTTGGGCAACGGTTCCTGGGGCCGCCCCTAAGAGGTCTGTCCAGAGGGTCTGAATGGAATCAATAATGATCACATCGGGTTTGGTGGCCATGAGGCCGTCAAGAATAGGGCCAACGCATGTTTCTGCGGCCAGTTCAACAGGCGCGTCTGCTAATCCGAGTCGCTTGGCTCGTCTGCGGATTTGGGCTGTGGCTTCTTCGCCTGAAATATAGGCG
>JAESQI010000223.1 GCA_016765255.1 Robiginitomaculum sp.
GAGACTAGGCCGCTTGTTTTCTCGATGTGGCTGTTCGCTTGGCGAATAGTTTCGCAATGCGCTTCCAGTTCTGCGCGGGTGGGCAACCGCTTGCCACGCGGTATGGCGTGGCAGAAAATGCCGCCCATTTTGGGAGCCATTTTTGTTCCTGGTCGTCGCTTCGTTCCTCTTCTCCTCTTGCAGGGCTTGCTTTGCCATTCTTTGTTTGGGGTCAATGACCTGCCATGCGGTTTTTGATGATTTGCTTTTGGTTCTTGGCCGTGTCGGTGACGCACCCTTGTGCTGTGGATTTCCCTGCTATGTCCGCGACCATTTGATTGACCACACCTTTATCCCTCAATATGTCAAAGAACGCTTCATCTGGTGACCAGTATTCACAAAAGTCCGCCCGTTAGAACGCCAACGGCTACGGCTCCGCTATTGGTCGAGAGAGTGTCCATCCTTGTGGCTCGGAATGGTTTTATCGGCGATGAAGAGGGTGAGGAGGCTGGAGAGAAGGCCAGTAATGGTTATCGGGAGTGCGAGGTCTGGGGCCATGGCTTCAATCCCTTTTATATATTCAGCTTGGGAAATGTTTCCTGAAACTTTGTCTTGGATCAGGGTAGAAAATTCACTGCCGCCAAACATGATGATCACGATGAAGACACCGATTAAGAGTATGACGCCGTAAATCAGAATATATAAAAAAATCATCCAACCGCTTTGTTCGCCGTGCCTTAAGCGTTTGATCCAAATACACACCCACGGATAGAGCAAAAATATGGACAAAACCCCAAACATAGCGCCGAGGTTTGGGTTGATGATTTTTGTCATACCAAAAGCCGCTCCGATTAAAATCAGTATAAACCCAGCCCGTATAAATTCTGCGGATCCCAGTTGGCCATTTGGGGAAAGGAAGTCATTATTCATGTGCTTTGGCCTCTTTTTCAAGGGAGTACAGAGCGGGCCCATAGCGGTTGCCGGTATTGTGCCCATTTTTGGCGCACAGCCAAAGCGTGAATGCAGATGGTAATACTGATAATAACGGCCCTATTTTAGGCAGACTTTTGGATAAACTGTCTTGATAAATTTGTTGAACTTCACGCATAAATACAGGATCGTTATGCTTGTCTGGATTTTTCATAATGGTGTCAAAATATTCTACGCCGCCAAAGTTAAGCATTACAAAAACTGCGACAATGAGGATCAGCATAAATACGCCCATCAGTGCCCATGTAGAACGCCCAATATCGTGCAGGCGTTTGCCAAATACACAAAAAATAATATGGATATTTAACACCATGAGTCCGAGGGCTAGGAAAAAATTCAATGTATTTTGTCCCGTTTTTTGAAACCAAAAATATTGCGCCATGTAAAACACACACCAAGTGGCGATGGCGACAATAAAGGGCTTGCGGCCAATCCGTCCACGGGGGGATAAAAATAGTGACATCATGTTATTCATACAAAACTCAAAAAAATATACGTTTCAGTGTCGTGACTTGTGGCAAGGTTTCATCTTTTATTCAAGACAAAATACCAAGTTGAAAATATTACAAGGTTTGAGATTGATTGCGCTTGAGGGCTTGGGTAAACACTGACTATGCCCAATACACCAAAACCGCTAACTGCCGCGCCAGCTCCAGATTTAAACTGGTCGAGAGATGTTACGCCTGCGTCAGAACACTACGGCGATATATATTTTTCGGTGGACGGGGGCCTTGCGGAAACACGCACCGTGTTTTTACAAGGGTGCGGATTACCACACGCTTGGGAAGACGTTGATATATTTACTATTGGGGAACTTGGTTTTGGCTCAGGTCTTAATTTCCTTGCCGCTTGGGAATTATGGCAACGCACGGCCAAGCCAGAGCAGATTTTGCACTTTGTCTCTATAGAGGCCTTTCCGTGGTCTTGTGATGATCTTCGAAAAGGTCTTGCTCATTGGCCTGAGCTTGAGCCGTTGGCGAAGCGCTTAATTGAGCAATGGCCCGGGCAGGTAAAAGGTGTGCACCGTATTCATTTTGGCAATGTCAGCTTGACGCTGTTTCATATGCCCGTGCGCACCGCGCTCTCGAGTATGAACGCGAAAATAGATGCGTGGTTTTTGGATGGGTTCTCTCCTGATAAAAACTCAGATATGTGGTCGGATGATGTGTTTAAGTCTTTAGCTGAACATTCTAATTCTGGGGCAACGCTGGCCACATTTACCGTAGCAGGGCATGTGAGGCGAGGGTTGAGCGAAGCTGGGTTTAGCGCGGTAAAAAAACCTGGATTTGGGCGTAAACGCGAACGTCTTGAGGCTATATTTAGAGGGGAGGCGCGTAAAACTTACACACATTCGCAAACGCATTCCCCTGTTATTATTGGCGGCGGTATTGCGGGCGCGTCAATCGCCAAGGCCTATCACAGGCGAGGAATTTCGCCAGTGCTCATAGACCCTGAACCGGATTTGCAATCCGCCGCGAGTGGCAATCCGCGTGCGTTGGTGATGCCAAGGCTTGACGTGCAAGATAGGCCTGAATCCCGTTTTTTTCTAGCGGCTTACCTTTATGCGCTCGGGAAATATCAAGCCGAGGATACGGTATGTCATACGGGCGTATTCCAGAAGGCTAAATCCCAAACCGAAGCTTTGCGGTTTGAGAAACTTATCCGCTATGCCCCTTTGCCTGTAGAGCATATGACATTGATGAGCCAAGAACAGGCGCGAAACATGTGCGGATTAGAGATAGATTGTGAGTTTGGTGGACTTTATTTCAAACATGCCCAAACCATTGATCCGAAGAAAACAATCCGTAAATGGACACAAAATTGCCAGCGTATTAAAGACGGTGCCGCCCGTATTTCCAAACATGATGATCTGTGGGTTGTGTATAATGACAGCGGCAAAATACTGGCTAAGACAGACGCGCTTTTCATTACGCCGGGTGCGAATATTTTGGATTTGGCCGCGCTTGATGTCCGCTTTACTCGTGGGCAAATTTGTTGGGGCGAGAGCGAAGTTAGGTCAAATACGGCGCTGATTTACGGCGGGTATTGTTTGCCGTATCAGGACGGGGTTTTACTGGGTGCTAGTCATGACCATGTTGGCGCGGGTCAAAATAATCGTGTATCCGACAAAGACAGGCACGAGGTTATGGATGAATATTCTAAAATCATTCATGATAAACTACTCATCTCATCTTTTCAAAGTCGCGCTAGTGTACGGGTGACAACAAAAAATACTCTCCCTATTGCCGCACCATATAAAGATGGTTGTTACGTTTTGAGCGGGCTTGGGTCGCGGGGGTTTATGATGGCTCCACTCCTTGGGGAGGCTTTGGTGTGCGCAGCTCGGGGCGAACCGTCGCCACTATGCTTAAAAACAAGTGTGCGCTTTGGAGCGAGAGAGAAATCCTGATCCAAAGCGCACTGACTACACAAATCTCACCAGTTGGGGGGGGGAAGGTTTGCGTTGTTTTGGGGGATTATTTTACGTGCACGTCACCAGCGCCGCTGTCACTGGTGTGCAAATCACCTGATGGCCTGTCTATGGTCACATCGCTGGCCCCGCTGGCCCTTGCTTTTGCAGATTTTGAATGGCCGCCAAATACAACATCGCTGGCGCCTGAAGCAACTATATCAAGGGCAATAATATCGCCGTCATCTATGTTCACATCACCGCTTCCACTTACACGGATATATAAATCACCGCCGCCAACATAATCCGCGTCAAAATCACTGGCGCCAGACCCTCTATATTCAAGGCCACCTTTTATGCGGGCAATCTTTATGTCACCTGCGCCGCTAGAGTGGATATTGGCGAACGCCAATATATCTCCGACTTCCAGATCGCCAGAGCCCGATACATAAATATCGGCACTGGCAAGATCACCGGCTACAAAATCTCCAGCGCCGGAAATTGAAATATTAGCGGGACCTATGTCGCCCATTTCCACATCTGCGTTTCCAGAAATGCCGAGGTCAAGATTACCGTTTACATCCCCAAACTTTAAGTTCCCGCATGAGCCCATTTGAATATCCGCAGAGCCAATGTCTTCGACATCTCCGAATATAACAGACTTTTTGATGACAATATGCGTGTTTTTAGGGGCTTGGATTTTAATTTTTGGGTATTCACTTAAATCTTTATACCCGCCTGTACGTTTCAAATATTTCCAATTTCCAATCCCAATTTTAATGCTTGAACGTTTAGAACGACAATGGGCATTATTGATTTTGTATTGACCGTCAACCGTAACATTTGAGCGGCGCGTATCAATTGGTACACCGTCCGCGTCCGTTACCGTGATTTTGTTATAATCACCTGTGACCACATCAATTGTACCAATGTAGTTTTCAATGGTTGAAACGGGTGCAGATTTTGCAGAGGTGGTCGCTCCAAGCATTGCTAGGCACGTTGTTGCGATTAAAGTGTATGTGAATTTTGTCATTGTTATCTCCCAATGTTGGTCTGTTGGCTGTTTGTGGTTTATTGACTTAGAATGTTAAAACCAAGGTGCGCCCGTCATTCAAATTGATGGTTAGGGCTGGCCCTGCATGGCTATCTAAATGAGCCCGAAGCCCTTTGCCATTACCGCTCTCGATCCGCAATGCGCCGCAAGCAAGTTCCATGCCTGTTGGCGTAATTCCGCTCGCCGCGCTCGTCCCTATGACGCCTGTTCCAAATAAACTGATAAGTATTATTTTACTCAACATGTCCCTCTCCTTTTACGACTATTGTCGTACTGTTTGCTGTTATCTAACGACTTATGTCGTAATAGTCAAATTTTTATTTATTGTTTTTAATTAGCCGATAATATCCGGCTAATATATCTGAACTTTACAGGTCTTTAAAA
>JAESQI010000224.1 GCA_016765255.1 Robiginitomaculum sp.
AACTTTAAGGGGTTCGGCGAAACGGAAATAGGGTTGCGCCACGTTCTTTGGCATAAGGGGCCGAGCGTGATCGCGGGGCAAGCGACTGTGATATTGGTTGGGCAGGGAGAGACAGTTTCGGATGCTGATTTGGGTGTTGGGGGGACACAATATGAAGCCCGATTGCTGGCAGGGCGAAGTTTTAAACTCAAAGGACGAGATGCATTTGTTGATCTACAACTCGCACATAGGTTTAGGCAATCCGTTTTCCCCGAGGAATGGCGGTTTGACGTGAGTGCGGGTGTCCGCCCCTTGCCAAAATGGCAGATACTGGCCCAATCTTTTTATGTATATGGGCAAGCGGCGCCAAATCTAGCCCGTGCAAATTACCGGATGAAAGCACAAACTTCGCTAGTTTATGATAGAAATCATAAAACGTCTTATCAAATAGGCGTCTATAAAACCGTGTTTGGTAAAAATATTGTACAAGAAAATGCTGTATTCTTGTCTATCTGGCAGAGATATTAGCGAAATACACTAACTTTATGGCGCACCTGTATTGGCTTTGATATATTCAATAAGTGCCTGCTGATCAGAGGGTTTACGCAAACCCGCAAAGGCCATCTTGTTTTTAGGCAGATACTTGGCTGGGTTCTCGATATAGGCCATTAAACTATCTTCGTCCCAGATGATTTCGGAGGTGATCATTGCTTTTGAATAGGCATATCCGTCCGCCGACCCTGCTTTGCGCCCCAGTATATTCCATAAATTCGGCCCGACTTTATGCCGTCCGCCTTCCTCCAAAGTATGACAAGCGCGGCACCGTGCATATAAAACTCTCCCAGATTTTTGTTGTGGAGCGGGGGTTGTTGAAGTCGAATTTGTAGTAATTTTGGGCGTTTGCGGTGTCTTTGGTGTGTCCTTGGAGCATGAAGATAAGAACAATATACCCGCTATTACGGTAGCTATTTGGATGTGGAGTTTTAAGTATGTCATAGGGCTTTCCATGTTAACACTTGATTTATATATGTTTTTACGCTCAAATAAGGGCAGGGTGTTAGAAATAAGGCTTTGCTTTATTGTTATGCACTGAAATGAAACGGCTGCCAAATGATTTTGGGGCTAATTAAAGGGGAACTTCATGGAACAATTATTACCACTTATCCTGGGCTTGGGATCAGGCGCACTTGGCGGCAATATTGCCGGTAAAGTCATGAAATCAGGCATGGGTACAATGGGTCGAAGTCTAACAGGGATTGTTGGCGGCGGTGGTCTTGCATATGTCATGCAAATGATGGGCGGCGGCGGCGCGTCTGTAGCCGACGCAGCGCAATCTGCTGCAACATCTGGCCTCGACATCATGTCTATTGGTAAATCTATTGTTGGCGGCGGTGTCGGCGGCGGTATCCTAACCGCTATTCTTGGCATGGTCATGAGCAAAAAATAAACCTAAAAATTTGATGAACATAACGGCTCTTCTTTAGGGAAGGGCCGTTTTTTTATGGCAAATGCATCCATATGCAATTTTTTGCGTATATTTGCGGAAATTTTCGTTTATATATATACTCTGAAAGACCTGATTTGGAGACCACACCATGAGTTTTAATGCCCCCGTAAATTCTATTCTGTATTTATTGCGCCACGGTTACGGCATGGAGGAATTGCGGCAATATGTAAGTGACGACATGCTGGGTGACGAATTGGTATCTGATATTCTAAACGGCGCGGCGGCATTTGCCACTGATGTATTGGCCCCCTTAAACAAAATTGGCGACGAAGTCGGGGCAACCTTAAAAGACGGGGTTGTCACCACTGCCCCAGGATTTAAACAAGCCTATAAAGCCTATTGTGAAGCTGGATGGCAAGGTCTGTCCGCGCCACAAAACATTGGCGGCATGGGCTTGCCCCAAGTGATAAATGTTGCGGTCAACGAAATGCTATACGGGGCCAATATGGCATTTGGCCTTTGCCCTATGTTAACCGCAAGCGCGCTCAATGCTCTCATTGCGCACGCAGACGCCGACCTGAAAGACAAATATGTCAGCAAGATGGTGAGCGGGAAATGGTCGGGCGGTATGAACCTGACCGAGCCTCAGGCGGGATCTGATTTAGGTGTGCTTCGGGCAAAGGCAGTTCCCAATGGCGACGGGAGTTACGCCGTGTCTGGGCAGAAGATATTCATAACTTGGGGCGAAAATGATTGCTCTGAAAACATTATTCATCTGGTGTTGGCGCGTTTGCCTGACGCGCCTGCGGGCTCGCGCGGGATTTCATTGTTTCTGGTACCAAAAATATTTGTGAACGATGATGGGTCTTTAGGAAAGCGCAATAATGTCAATGCAATAGGGCTAGAACATAAACTTGGAATTCACGGCAGCCCCACATGTGTCATGGATTTTGACGGAGCGAAAGCATGGCTAGTCGGCCCAGAGAATAAAGGCTTAGCTTGCATGTTTACCATGATGAATGAAGCGCGTTTATTCGTGGGTGTGCAAGGAGTGGCTATTGGCGAACGTGCCTATCAAGGGGCGTTGTCCTATGCCAGCGAGCGGGTACAAGGTCGGGTTATAGACGGCGAAGAAAATGCACCAATATTGGACCATCCAGATGTCAGGCGCATGATGATGGATATGAAAACAGGCTTGATGGGAGCGCGTGTCATAAACCTTGCGACAGCACTCGCTGGCGATATGTCTAAGGTTTCAACCAATGAGGACGAGCGAAAATCCGCTCACGCCCGCGAAGCTCTGTTAACACCAATCGCAAAATCTTACGGGTCGGATATGGGTGTGACATGCGCGACCACCGCTTTGCAGGTTTTTGGCGGTATGGGATTTATTGAAGAAACGGGGGCGGCTCAACATTATAGGGATGCGCGCATTACGCCTATATATGAAGGCACAAATGGTATTCAAGCCATAGATTTAGTTGGGCGCAAGGTCAGACGTGACGGAGGTGATGCAATGTTTGCCCTGATTACCGATATTGAAAACATCGCAAATGAAGCCGAAAGTTTAGGGCAAGGTTTTGGCCAAATTTCTAATACTTTAAAAACGGGAATTACCCATTTAAAAACCGCTACGCAAGCCATTGTCTCCGCGAGTGACAAAGACGCGCTTGCCGCCGCGTCGAGCTATCTTGATTTGTGCGGCGATGTGATCTCGGGGGCACTCCTTACTAAGGCTGTCATTATGGGGCTAAAGGCTGGTGATCCACACGCAAATGCGGTTAAAGACATACTGGCTTACCATGCAGTGACTCTCCTGCCTCGTGCAGGCAGTTATTTAGCGCAAATTCAAGCAGGCGGAGAGCCTGTATTTGCCTACCCCGCTTCTCAATTGGCCGATCTATAATCTTATCCTAATGTTACCTGATGCAGATAATGCCTCGCAAAACCGGCCAAGACGCTTTATATTAGACCAAAGCAAGGAATCTATATGTCTGCACAAAACCACATTCAGCGCATGACCGCACCACAAATTACCGCCCGCAAAGGCTGGGAGCCGATTGTTTGTTTAACGGCATATGACGCGCCGACGGCGGCTATTCTTGATGAGCATTGCGACCTAATTTTGGTGGGCGATAGTGTTGGTATGGTGGTGCACGGGCTAACGTCTACGGTTGGTGTGACCCTCGATATGATGATAATGCACGGCCAAGCCGTTATGCGCGGGGCTCATAAAGCGCTGGTAGTTGTCGATCTCCCCTTTGGCTCTTATGAAGATAGTCCAATAACCGCCTTTAAAAATGCGTCAAGGGTTATGATGGAAACGGGTTGCCAGGCCGTAAAAATCGAGAGTGGATCATACGCGGCGGATACCATAAGCTACCTTACAGAGCGCGGTATCCCTGTAATGTCCCATGTGGGGCTTCGCCCGCAATCCATGAATGTTCTTGGTGGGTTTAAGGCGAGGGGGCGTACGCAAAAAGTCATGGACGAAATTATCGCAAATGCGATTGCGGCGGCTGACGCAGGCTCTTTTTGTGTCGTTGTCGAGGGCGTATCCACTGAACTTGCGGACGCCGTTACCAAGTCAGTCTCTATTCCCACGATCGGCATTGGAGCCTCTGAAAATTGTGACGGGCAAATTCTCGTGACCCCTGATATGCTCGGCCTATTTGAATGGACGCCAAAATTTGTCAAAAAATATGCAGATTTAAAAGATATCGTCGATAAAGCGACGCAGAAATACGCTGCTGATGTGAAATCACGTACCTTTCCGAGCCGAGAATACACCTATAATTTTGTAAAAAAGTAGAATGCTAGGATCTGTCCTTATATTTGCATGAAAACATGGTAATTTTCGCAAAAAACACGAACTCAATTATTGCCAAGCCGTCATGCGTTGATGTATTGCAGTGCAGCGTGTCCCACTATAGGTTCGCCGTAGAAACGCGCTGTGTCGCCACCAGAAAATAGGGGCCAAAATTGGTCGATTTTATAAACGAAGTTGAAGAAGAACTCCGCAAGGATAAGTATAACGCATTGCTCCGCAAATTCGGGCCACTCATCATTGCCCTCATTTTTGCCGTTGTAGCAGGGGCTGGCTATGTGGAGTACCAAAAATACAGCAAATCAAAGAAAGCGCGGGCAACGGCGGCGTCTTACACAAAGGCGTCAAAACTGGCCGAAGAGGGTGACTTTCAAGCGGCGATTGAAAAATTCATCGCCATTTCTGACATTGCGCCGAGAGGGTATGCAGGGCTGTCCTTGTCGCGGGCTGCAGGTTTGAAAGTGCAATTGGGAGATATGGACGCAGCGGTTAAGCTGTTTGATAAATCAGCCAATGCTTTTGAATTGCCTATCCACAAGGATTTATCAAGTTTAAAGGCCGCTTATATTTTGATGGAGTTGGGCCGTTTTGACGAGGTTAAGACACGGACTGGAGAATTGGCACTAGACGCGTCTCCCTGTAAAGACCTTGCCAAAGAGTTGCTGGCTTATGCCAGTATGAACACAGGTGACGCGGAGACGGCACGCGAACAATTCACCTATCTGTCCAATGCGCCGGGTGTGTTAAGCGGAGTTAAGGCGCGAGCTAAACAGGCCATGTCCCTCCTAAATGCCAATGTGGCGCTTTCGCCTCTTGAGGTTACAATTGAGGATTTGCCAGCACCTGAACCTGTAATACCAGAACAAGCTGATATTCAAGAAACTGATGCACAAGAAATTGTGCCCAATTCAGCCAGCCAAAAGGATTAAAATGACCAAATTCTTCCTCACCCTGCGCCTGTGTTTTATTGCCCTTTTGGGCATGTTGTTTTTGTCGGCTTGCGCCACCCTTGAAAAAGTCGGTGACGCCATTAACCCCTTTGACGGAAATGGTGAAGAAAGCGAAATTGAAAGTGATCCAGCCCGCATTTCAATCTTGACTCTCAATGATACACTCGAAGTTTCGGGGGCGATCCTCCCATCTGATGTTATTTTGCCAGAAGCTTATATCAATGTGGATTGGCCGCAAACTGGCGGCAATGCAACTCACACACCACAGCACACGAGTGTATCTGGTAATCTATCGCGGGCTTGGAGCAAGGGCATCGGCAAAGGGTCTAGTGCCAAGGGGCGGGTGAGTGCGTCGCCTATTATTGCCGACGGAAAGATATTTACAATTGACGGCGCAAATAAAGTCACAGCCCTCAATGCGCAAAATGGTGCCAAATTATGGGACTTTAAAGTCTCTGTTGCCAATAAAGGGCGGACGCGGAAAGGCAAGACCAGTTTGGTCGACCGCGTTAAAGACCCTTTCGTTATCCTAGACAGAGGTGGCTCTGATAAACAAGCGGTTGGCGGCGGTTTGGCTGTAGAAAATGGCCGTGTATTTGTTACTTCTGGGTTTGGCTTAATTCTCGCTCTGGACGCAAATACGGGCGAAGAAATTTGGCGCAACCGCACATATACCCCGATACATTCCGCGCCTGCAGTTGATGATGGACGTTTATTTTCTGTCTCAGACGACAATGAATTGTTTGCGCTGGACACACAAACTGGCGCCACTCTCTGGACATATCAGGCGATTATCGAGAGCGCCCGCATGTTAACCGCGCCCAGCCCTGCGGTGATAGGCGACGTTGTTGTGGCGCCGTTCTCCTCGGGTGAACTGGTTGCACTACGTGTGCAAAACGGCGGTGTTTTGTGGCAAAATGCCTTAAGTGCGACGGGCAATCTCACCCCGCTGGCGACATTAAATGATATTACCGCAGGGCCAGTGATCGCCGACGGGTATGTTTTCGCCTCTGTGCAAAGTGGTACTTTGACTGCATTTGATATGCGCACGGGACAAAGTGTTTGGTCACAGCCTGCTGGTTCTTTGGGCTTTCCGCTCGTAGTAGGTAATTTCCTATATACAGTCACCATAGACGGCGAAGTCGTGTGCATGTCAAAATCAGACGGAACCGTGATTTGGCTAACGAAATTGCAATCCTATAAAAACCAAAAGAAACGTAAAAACCGGATTGCTTGGGCGGGGCCAATTATGGCGGGTAACCGTTTGCTGGTCATGAGTTCAAACGGGAAAGCGGTTGAGATTAATCCGACTGACGGGGTCATTCTCAATACATTTAAAGTAGGTGGCAATGTGTATATCGCGCCGATTGTAGCCAATAACACTGTGTATGTTTTAACCGATAATGCAAAACTGATTGCACTTAGATAATAAGGCCTGATCATGGGTGTCTCTGACGACGAAATCCAAAATAATTATGACGACGAGGCTGAAAACGAGCCTGGTTTGAGAAAAGCAATCGTGACGATTGTGGGGCGGCCAAATGTGGGTAAATCTACCCTGTTTAACCGTCTCGCCAAGAAAAAGCTGGCCATAGTCAATGATACGCCAGGCGTCACGCGTGACCGCCGCGAAGCACAAGCGCGCCTTGGTGGTGAAATGGTTGTCTTAGTAGACACGGCTGGTTTTGAAGACGCAGAGGGCGAACGGATTGAAGCCCGTATGCGCGCCCAAACGGAAGCCGCTGTATGGGCGACAGATGTTGTTTTGTTCGTGTATGACGCACGCGTAGGCATCACTGGTCTTGACGAAATATTTGCTGACTTTATTCGCAAAACGGGCAAGCCAACCGTATTGGTCGCGAATAAATGTGAAAGTAGAGCCTCTGATGCAGGTGTCGGGGAGGGCTATGCTTTGGGGCTTGGCGATCCAATCGAAGTCGCGGCAGAACATAATCTTGGCACACTTGAACTTGACGACGCGGTCAATATGGCCATGCGCGAAGTTAATTTGACCTTGGTCGAGGACGAAATGGATATGTCCGAAGCCCCTGTCAGGATTGCGGTTGTTGGGCGGCCCAATGCTGGGAAATCGACACTGATCAATACGCTCATCGGTCAAGACCGATTGCTAACGGGGCCTGAAGCAGGGATCACACGGGATTCCATAACCATTGACTGGCTATGGGAAGGGCGGCGCGTGCAGTTTCACGATACGGCTGGTATGCGTAAAAAAGCACGTGTGCAAAAAATTCTCGAAAAACTCTCGGTCGCGGATAGCTTAAGAGCGATCAAATTTGCCCAAGTTGTTGTCGTGCTCATGGACGCTGAAAACGCATTTGATAAACAAGATATGCGACTCGCGGATTTGTGTTACCGCGAAGGTCGAGCCATGGTATTGGCCGTAACCAAATGGGATCTCGTCAAAGACAAATCTGAACGGGCCAAAGATTTACGCGAAAAAGTGGAACGGCTATTGCCACAAATGCGTGGCGTTCCGCTGATTATGTTCTCTGGCCTTACAGGCAAAAGCGTCAACCGTTTATTGCCAGCAATAGAGCGGGTGCAAATTGATTGGTCGGCCAAAGTCAAAACCTCTGATTTGAATGCTTGGCTATCTGAAAAAACCCAGAGACATCCACCGCCAGCCGCCAATGGTCGTGCGGTACGCCTGAAATATATCAGCCAGACCAAAACCCGTCCCCCAACATTTGTGGTCAAATGTTCACGCGAAAATGCTGTGCCTGAAAGTTATAAACGCTACCTTATCAATGGGTTGCGAGAAGATTTTAATATGCCAGGTATCCCGATCAGGTTGTATGTACGGGCGGGCGCAAACCCATATACTTAAGTTTTTAGTTGATCTCGAAAATCAGTGATCTGCCCGTGTTGATCCCAATCTGGTGACAAGAGCGGCACGATGAGCGGTGCAATATCTACTGGCATTGGCAGAGTATCCGGGTCTTCACCGGGCATAGCTTTGGCTCGCATTTGTGTGCGACTAGGGCCGGGGGTGATGAGATTTACGCGCAAATTTGTTTGTTCCGTTTCTTGGGCGTAGGACATCACCATCGCATCAGGTGCAGATTTGCTGGCAGCATATAATCCCCAAAATGCTTTGCGTGATACGGCGCTGCGAGAGCTTACAAACACGGCGCGGCCAGAGGGTGAAGCGCGCAGAAGAGGATCAAGAGAACGGATCAGCCTAAAATTAGCGGTTACATTTACGGCAAATGTTTCTTCCCATTTTTTCGGCGTGATATGGG
>JAESQI010000225.1 GCA_016765255.1 Robiginitomaculum sp.
AAAGATGCTAAATAATACCCAATAAGGCCTATCAACCCGCCGAGGACATAATGGCGAGGCGTAAGGCGTGTGTTCGGGTTTTTACGGGCAAATTGCCGATAGGCCCATATAGAGATCAAGCCGTAAAGCGGCATGGCAATGCCCATGCGGATAATCAATAATGTAACCGGCTCAAGATCAGGGCTTTGCGTGTAGGCCAGTTTGATGAAAACGGCCTTAAATGAGAAAAACATCGAGCCAAAAATCGCCAGTAAAATACCGACCGTCCGCTCATTGGGCGTTTTGGCGGCACTGACCTCTATGGGCAGTGGGCGGTAACTTGGTCTGGAAAATCTCATTTTTTACGGCGCGCCTTAAAAAACTGGGTCAGGAGTAGCGCACATTCATCTGCTAGAACACCTGCCCTAATCTCTGGTTTGGAATGACAAGACGCGCTCTTGAAATACTGAACGCCGTTTTCAACTGCCCCGCCTTTAACGTCAGACGCCCCGTAAATCACACGTCCAATCCGAGCCTGCGCAATCGCACCCGCGCACATAGCACAAGGTTCCAGCGTTACATATAGATGGAGGCCTGTCAGTCTATAATTATCAAGCTTATGGGCGGCGTCTCTAATGGCCAATATTTCAGCGTGAGCCGTAGGGTCGCAAATGCTTATTGGCGCATTGCCCACCGCCGATAACACATCGCCGCTCGTAGGATCGACGATGATTGCCCCCACAGGAACCTCGCCGCGCAAACTTGCCGCTTGCGCTTGGGCTATACATTGACGCATATAGTGTTCATCAGACTTCATAGATATGAAGTCGACTAAAATACAGGATAAATCAAGTGTCATCTCAAGACAAACCGCAAGCATCAACAAGTGATAACAAAACCGCCAATAAAGGGGAGCGTATTGCCAAAGTCATGGCGCGTGTTGGCATTGCGTCTCGGCGTGAGTCTGAGCGCATGATCGAGGCAGGCCGTGTGAAAGTGAACGGCACTTTGTTAATGACACCTGCATTTCTCGTTACCCCTCAAGATAAAATATTTGTCGATAATGTCCCGATTGCCAAGAAAGAACCACCGCGTCTCTGGCGCTATCACAAGCCTGATGGTCTGCTCACCACCCATAATGACCCGGGTGGGCGGGCGACCGTATTTGAAAATCTACCCAAAGACCTGCCCCGTGTGATCTCGGTAGGGCGGCTTGATCTCACATCCGAAGGGCTTTTGCTCCTGACCAATGACGGCGAATTGGCCCGCGTACTTGAGCTGCCCTCAACAGCCTGGGCACGGAGATATCGAGCGCGGGTTTACGGGCGCCCCACCCAAGACCGCCTAGACGGTTTGATGAAAGGCGTGTTGATTGACGGCGTGCGTACCGGCCCGATTGAAGCCAAGCTCGAAAAACAACAAGGCGGTAATGCATGGATCAGTATTACAATCCGCGAAGGAAAAAACCGCGAAATTCGCCGTGCTTTCGAGACTTTGGACATGCGGGTAAACCGTTTGATCCGTATCTCCTACGGCCCGTTTCAACTGGGGGACTTGCTCAAAGCTGGCGTAGAGGAAATCCCGAACCGAATTTTAAAAGACCAAGTCGGGCATTTACTCGACATCCCAGAAACCCGCCCCCAAGGTACAATAAAAGTGTTAGGCAAAGGCGGGAAAGTTTTTGGCAAGGGCGGTAAAAAAATATCGCCCAAAGCAAGGTTCAAACCGGGTAGAGCTTCGCCGTCCAAGGCCAATACCAAAACCAAGGGATTTCGCCCGAGCCATTCTAAGCCTGCGCCAAAGCCCCGCAATCACAGGAAAAAATAATTCAAAACCTTGGTATTGACGCTTGCTAAGGCAAGCCCTACCTAAGCTGCATGACAAACTACACTGACATTTCTGGGCTTGGGCAAGTGGCAGATAATTATGACGCGCTGCTTGTGGACATATGGGGGGTGATCCATAATGGCCGCGAGGCATTTGACGATGCGGTCGTGGCACTAGAGCGGTTTAAAGCCGAGCGGGGCCCCGTTATTCTCATTTCAAATTCACCCCGCCCGTCCGTCGCCATTCCCGCCCAATTTGACGAAATCGGCCTGCCCCATTCCTTTTATGACGCCGTCGTGACGTCAGGTGACGCCACTATTGACGAATTGGCCCGGCGCGCGCCTGGCCCTGCCTTTAAACTCGGGCCAGAGAGAGACGATGGACTCTATACGGGTTTGGATTTGAACTTTGTTGAGCTTAAAGACGCAAAGTTTATCTCATGCACGGGCCTGTTTGACGACGAAAACGAAACACCTGAGGATTATCAAGATTTACTCGCGGACGCTTTGGCGCGGCAATTACCCCTGATCTGCGCCAACCCAGACATGCGGGTCAAACGCGGCGACAAACTCATATATTGCGGCGGAGCGTTGGCCAAAAAATACGAAGATATGGGCGGGCAAACCGTCTATGCTGGCAAACCTCATAAGGCTATTTACAGACTGTCACGAGCGTGGCTCACTGAAATAGCAGGATACGAAATTGACGCCACGCGCATACTGGCCATCGGTGACAATATCCAGACAGACCTCGTCGGCGCGCAAAACGAAAACTATGATTGCTTATTTGTTGCCAGCGGCGTCTATGATGGTAATTCGACGCAAATCAGAGGCTTGCTGGAAAAACATGGCATTTTTGTTAAATATATGCTTTCGTCTTTATCTTGGTAGGGGTACAATAAACTCAGTGATAGGGTTAGATTACACCTAAATTTATACGGGACGCAAAATGACTAAAGACAATAATCGTGGCCATTATCTCGACGAGATGAAAATTGGCATGTTCGCTGAAAACACAATGGTGGTGTCGGGCGATAAAATTGATACATTTGCAGAGCTATCTGGTGATTTCAATCCAATCCATGTGGACGAGGAATTTGCCAAAACGACTATGTTTGGTGGACGCATAGCGCACGGCGCTTTATCAGCATCCCTTATTTCGGCTATTTTAGGCAATGATTTGCCAGGGCCAGGCGCTATATTTGTCGAGCTTAATATGCGGTTTCGCCGCCCTGCTATGATGGGCGATGAGGTAACTGCACGGGCAGAAGTGGTAGAAATCAATGAACGCACAGGACGCGTAAAAATGAAAGTCTCGTGCAGTGTAAACGGCAAACAAATCATACGTGGCGACGCAGGCGTTATTGTCCCTAAGCGCCCCGTAGAGGACTAATCCTTGGATCGTTTAGACCACTATATAGGTTTGAAATCATCCCAGCAAGGCGCTGTCATTGCTTTGGGCAATTTCGACGGTATCCACCGTGGGCACCAAGTGGTCATCGAGACT
>JAESQI010000226.1 GCA_016765255.1 Robiginitomaculum sp.
ATTGCTCGCCATTTCCCTCATATCAAAAACAACAAAAACCCGCCCCTAGAATTGCTCAACGCCGTAATTGCAGACCAAGCCAATTTGATGGCAATGTGGATGGGGCTTGGGTTTATTCACGGGGTTATGAACACGGACAATATGCAAATTGCAGGCGAAACCCTCGATTACGGCCCTTGTGCATTTATGGATGATTTCCACCCGCAAAAAGTGTTTAGCTCAATCGACCACCATGGGCGCTATGCTTGGGGGCAACAACCCCATATGGCGGTGTGGAATCTCACGCAATTGGCACAAAGCCTATCCCCTTTACTGGGCACTGATGAAAGTGAAGCTGCCCTCCTTGCCCAAAAAGCCCTCGCTGGGTTTAACCCTCTTTTTAACCGACACTTTAACCAGTTATTTGCAGTAAAAATGGGGCTCTCGGTAGAACAAGACAGATTTGGTGAATTCATAACATCAACATTTAAAATCATGGCAGAGCAAGAGATAGATTTCACACTCTTCTTTCGAAAATTGACACAAGTCGCAAGCAATGAAGAAACAGATGGATTTACAAACCTGTTTCAAGATGTCAGCATTGGCGAAGCCTGGCTTAAGCAATGGCAACAAAATGTGAAACTAAGCGACGCAAAAATATCTAGCATGAAAAAAACCAACCCCATTTATATCCCGCGTAATCACAGAATAGAGCAAGTCATACAGGCAGGGAGACGTGGAGACTTCGCCCCGTTTGAGCGGTTGATTGAGATTTTAAAAACCCCTTACAAGGCACAAAAGGGACACGAAGAAATGGAAAATCCGCCAAATTCCGACGAAATTATCACACAAACATTTTGTGGCACATAAAGGCGAGGCACAGGCGGATAAGTTTGTAGAATATACAAATATATTCATGTTTTACAGTCTCCATTTGTGAAACTTGACTTAGATCAATTTTTGCCACATCTTCATGTGTAATTCGTAGAAATAAGTGTGAAAAGCATTGTATATTAGTAAGCCCTAATATAAAACACGCTCAATAGTTGGTTAGACTGAAAGTAGGGAGAGCTTTGTGTCAGAGAATAGCACCACAAAAAGCATCGTTAATAATTACGGGATATTCCCGATTATTCTAATAACCCTCATAGGCTTTGTTTGGGCCGTTCTTGCTGCGGCGCGAGGCGATGATCCAGTGATCGCTCCCCATGCCTATATGTTTATGTTCGCCTTTGCGCTGGCTATTTTTGCATTGGTTTACGGCCTGACAACCAATAAATTTGTCAATAATCCTTATGAGTATGATGACAGCGTTATTCGGGCAGGCATCATTGCCACTATATTTTGGGGCATAGCTGGTATGTTGGTTGGCGTGATTATTGCGTCGCAACTGGCATTTCCTAAATTCCTATATTTCGAAAATCTACCGTGGACAAATTTTGGCCGCATGCGTCCACTACATACTTCGGGCGTAATTTTTGGCTTTTGTGGCAACGCCCTGATTGCCACCTCGTTTTATATTGTCCAGCGCACATGCCGCACACGACTAGCGGGTGGGCTTTGGCCGTGGTTTGTGTTTTGGGGTTACAATCTGTTTTTGGTAATTGCTGGCACTGGTTACCTTATGGGCATTACCGAATCTCGGGAATATGCTGAACCTGAATGGTATGCCGATATCTGGCTAACCATTGTCTGGGTGACCTATCTCATGGTATTTATGATGACTTTGGTCAAGCGCAAGGAAAGGCATATTTATGTCGCCAACTGGTTCTTGCTATCCTTTATTGTCACCATCGCCATGTTGCACTTGGTCAATAATTTATCTATGCCCGTTAGTTTTTTAGGGGCCAAAAGTTATTCCGCCTTTAGCGGTGTCCAAGATGCCATGACCCAGTGGTGGTACGGCCATAACGCAGTTGGGTTTTTCCTCACGACTGGGTTTTTAGGCATGATGTATTACTTTATTCCAAAACGAGCTGAACGTCCCATTTGGTCATATAAACTCTCCATAGTACATTTCTGGACGGTTATCTTTATCTATATCTGGGCAGGCCCGCATCATCTGCATTTCACGGCCCTACCACAATGGACACAGACTATGGGCATGGTGTTCTCAATTATGCTGTGGATGCCGAGTTGGGGCGGTATGATTAACGGCCTGATGACCATATCGGGTGCTTGGGATAAGTTCCGCACAGATCCAGTCTTACGAATACTCGTTATCTCTGTTGCCTTTTACGGCATGGCGACTTTCGAAGGACCACTCATGGCGATACGCTACGTAAATGCATTGTCCCATTATACGGACTGGACGATTGGGCACGTTCACGCTGGGGCCTTAGGCTGGAACGGCATGATCACCTTTGGCGCCATTTATTGCATGGTGCCGTGGCTGTGGAAGAAAAAAGAGATGTATTCCATGCGTCTGGTCGAGTGGCATTTCTGGCTCGCCCTCATTGGGATTTCATTTTATATAGCGGCCATGTGGATTTCAGGCATTATGCAAGGCGTCATGTGGCGTACATATAATGATCTCGGATTTTTAGAATATTCCTTCATTGAAACCGTGATGGCCATGAAACCGTTTTATATGATTAGAGCTTTAGGTGGCTTCCTGTATCTGTGCGGTATGCTCGTCCTAACTTGGAATGTCTATATGACCATTAAAGGCAAGGGTGAGGCTTTATCACTCAACGAAGACGAGCCCTTTGCTCGCAAACCTGACCCTGCAACGGGACTAGCGCTCGCACCAACTCTAGTGGCGGGAGAATAATATGTCCAAGCTTCACGACTTTATGGAGAAACGCTCCTTCGCGTTATTGTTTGGTATTCTCGCCGTCGTATCCGTTGGCGGCTTGGTCGAAATCGCGCCTTTGTTTTTTATTGATAGTACCATCGAAGAAGTTGACGGCATGCGCCCCTACTCCCCCCTGGAGTTAGCGGGGCGTGATGTCTATGTGCGTGAGGGCTGTTATCTGTGCCATTCACAAATGGTACGGCCCTTGCGCGACGAAATAGAGCGCTATGGCCATTATTCACTGGCAGCCGAAAGCATGTATGATCACCCTTTTCAGTGGGGGTCAAAACGAACAGGCCCAGATATTGCGAGGCTTGGCGGAAAATATTCGGATGAATGGCATGTACTCCACCTCAGTGACCCCCGCGCCGTTGTGCCTGAGAGTGTTATGCCGCCCTATAAATTTCTGTTAAAGAATAAAATCAATGCAGAACGTTACACAAAACACCTGATCGCGAATAGACGGGTCGGCGTTCCCTATACGGACGAGATGATAAAAATGGCCGCCTCTGATATGAAAACACAGATTAACCCAGACGCAGATGATTTTGACGGGTTCATGGCCAGATATCCAAAAGCGGTTGTGCGTAATTTTGACGGCAATGCTGATGATATCACAGAAATGGATGCCCTTGTTGCTTATTTGCAAATGCTGGGCACACTGATTGATTTTAATGAGTATGAAGCCACAAAAGGCGAGAATGAGAGATAGATATGAGCTATGACCAGATTGCACATATTGTAAAGCTCGGCGGAACCGTGTTTTTCTTTACCTTTTTTTTGTTGGTATTGGTCTATGTATTTTGGCCCAAGAACAAAGCCAAGTTCAAGCAGGCGGCTTCTATGCCAATTGCCGATGAAAGCCTTATTCCTGATACACAAACCCAAAAGACGCAGAGCATGGAGGCAAAGCCGTGAGTGCTGATAATGAAGAACACGGAAAATTCATAGACGAACATTCTGGCGAGGAAAGTACGGGCCATGAATGGGACGGAATTGCCGAGCTCAATACACCGATGCCCCGCTGGTGGCTCGGCATTATGTACGCAAGTATAATCTGGTCTATTATTTATGTGATTTTAATGCCTGGGATTCCACTGCTCAATGGGTATACCAAAGGTACGCTCGGGTTTTCCGACCGGGCCCGTGTCACCAAAGCCGTAGAGAAAATGCATGCTGAACGATCCGTATTTTCACAAAAACTCATCGGCGCAAATCTAGAAACCATTCAATCTGATCCCGACCTGCTCCGCTTTGCTATGGCACAAGGCAAATCCTTATTTGGAGACAATTGCGAAACCTGTCACGGGGCTAGCGGACGCGGATTTCCGGGCTATCCCAATCTCAATGACGATATTTGGCTCTGGGGCGGTTCCTACGCCGATATTCGCCAAACCATCAATTACGGCATTCGCGCCGACCATGACGATACAAGGCTTTCGCTCATGGCAGCTTATGGACGTGACGAAATTTTTTCGCGCACTGAAATCGGAGCCCTGACAGATTATGTGATAAACTTATCTACCCCTTCAGATAAACCCAACACACTTGGCACAACTTTGTTTGCAGAAAATTGTACGTCTTGTCACGGCGATCTTGGCAAAGGCACACGAGAAAACGGTGCGCCTGACCTCACCGATCAGGATTGGCTTTATGGGGGACGCCGCGAAACCATTCAGGCGACCATCTTTAATGGTAGAAAAGGCCTCATGCCCAATTGGAATGAACGCCTAAGCCAAGACCAGATTGCAGCCCTTTCCGTATATGTCCATTCTCTTGGTGGCGGCGAATAAAGGTTGGAGGCAGAATGCCTGAACTAAAAATACGAAAAAACGTTGCCAATGGGGTAGAACGCTCACGCGCCAAGGCCGTGACCCCGTCTACCTCTCAAAGTCTGTATGCAAAGCGGACACAAGTCTATCCGAAACGGGTCAACGGCACATTTCGAAAACTAAAATGGTTCATCTTAATTGTCTTGCTGGGGATTTATTATATAACGCCGTGGATACGCTGGGACAGGGGGCCGTTGGCACCCAACCAAGCCGTTCTCATAGATTTTGAAAACGCACGGTTTTACTTTTTCTTTATCGAAATCTGGCCTCAAGAAATTTATTATCTCACAGGGCTTCTCATTTTGGCCGCCCTTGGATTATTTCTAGCCACCGCCCTGTTTGGGCGCGTCTGGTGTGGGTATGCTTGCCCGCAAACCATCTGGACGGATTTATTTATGGCTGTAGAGCGGTTTTTTGAAGGTGATCGCAATGCCCGCATCCGCCTTGACAAAGCCAAGTGGAGCGCTTCAAAGGTTGCCAAGAAAACCGCGAAACACGCCGTCTGGATTTATATCTCCATGCTAACGGGCGGTGCGTGGATCCTCTATTTCCACGACGCGCCGACCATTGCCCGTGACCTTCTTTTAGGCCACGCACCCCTAACTGCCTATACGTTCCTCGCCATCATGACATTTGTCACCTACGCGCTGGCTGGATTTATGCGCGAGCAGGTCTGTACATTTATGTGCCCATGGCCACGTATTCAGGCGGCTATGATTGATGATGAGGCTTTAAATGTTGTCTACCGCCATGACCGAGGTGAACCAAGGGGCGCTCACAAAAAGGGTGAAGCTTGGGATGGGCGCGGGGACTGTATTGGGTGTCGGCAATGTATCGCCGTATGTCCGACGGGCATTGTTATCAGAGACGGGGCCCAACCCGAATGCATTGGCTGCGCGCTTTGCATAGATGCGTGCGACGAAATCATGGTCAAAATCGGACGCCCAAAAGGCCTGATTTATTACGATACGGACGCCAATATTGAAAGGCGTCTGCGCGGCGAAAAAGATGAATACAATCTCTTTCGTCCGCGAATACTCATTTATTCTGCTGTATTTTTAGCAGTCGGCGCCGTGATGCTCTATAGCCTACTGAACCGTAGTGAGCTTGATATGAATGTGCTGCGGGATCGTATTCCTAATTTTGTACGACTTTCAGACGGGTCAATCCGCAACGGGTATACTGTAAAAATTCTCAACAAGGCGACCCATGAGCGCGAGTTGACTCTTGAGGCGGTCGGTCTCGACGGGGTGAAAATCTCGGTTGTTGGTCTCAAGAAAACAGATGGTTCTTATACGCTTTATGCGCCAGCCGATCAAGTATTGGACTATAAAGCCTATCTTGCCATTACAGATGTGTCGAAAATGCCAGACAGTAAAGTGTTTTTCTTGCGCATAACCGACACGAAAACTGGAGAGGTCACACAAACAGAAACTATGTTTATTACTGGGAAAAGAAAATAAATGGCAGGCCAAGCAAACCATAAAACAGGGCGTCCATTTACGGGACGGCATATGCTGATCCTTATGGTCAGTTTTTTTGGGGTGATCGTCGCCGTCAATGTTTTCATGATGTATAAGGCCGTCACCACATTTCGCGGGGAAGATGTAAAACAATCCTACCGCCAAGGTCTTGATTATAACAAAACACTCAGTAAACGTGCGAAGCAAATGGCCCGTGGATGGTCAGCCAATATCAATATCAATGGCCATATTTTATCCTTACGTCTTCAAGATGAAAACGGTCTGCCTGTGCGAGGCTTGAAAGTTGAAGGCGTTTTGAAACATCCCGTAGAAACCGATTTGGATACCTTATTA
Source organism: Robiginitomaculum sp. (assembly GCA_016765255.1). GTDB lineage: Bacteria > Pseudomonadota > Alphaproteobacteria > Caulobacterales > Maricaulaceae > Robiginitomaculum_A. Next base: position 6,426 of record JAESQI010000226.1, read on the forward strand.
TTGTTTGAATTTAACACAAATACTGATCATTATGTGGCGACACTTCCTATGGGGGTGGAGGGTAAAAGATGGGTGCAAACGTGGGCCAATTATGCTAATGTACAGAAGGGCGCAGACGCCCTATTTGAGACCAAAAACGAGATATGGCTGAACTAATTTTTAATGTGGATGATGACGAGCAAGGCTGTCCGAGTGGACAGTCTACACCTGCTGAACTGGCGGCCCGGGCTAAAATAGAGCCGCCAAGCGGTGACATCTTCACCCCCTATGTGCAAAAAAATCGGAGCGGAGACTGGGCCATAGATTTGATGATTTCAGGGGCCCATTGTGCTGGTTGTGTAGCAAAAATTGAACGAGAAATATCCGCCCTAGACAATGTAAAAACAACTCGCATGAATTTATCCACTATGCGCCTCAATATTGCTTGGGCTGGTGAAAAATCTACGGCGAACCAACTCGTGACCAAGCTCGAAAATCTCGGCTTTGGGGCCAAGCCCTTTCATATGCAATTAGGGCCGCTTAAAGAAACCTCCGAACTCAATGCATTATTGAAAGCACTCGGGGTTGCGGGCGCTGCACTTGCCTTTATCATGACCCTCTCCGTGCCTGTATGGAGCGGGGCGGAAATGAGCGAACAAACCCGCACTTTTATGCATTGGGTATCTGCAGCCATTGCATTACCAGCAGTTGCTTATTCTGGTCGCCCGTTTTTTCGCTCTGCATGGAGCGCCCTCAAAAACAAACAAACTAATATGGATGTGCCGATTTCATTGGCGGTTCTACTGGCCTGCGCTCTCAGTATTTTTGAGACCATACACGGCAATCCAGATACATATTTTGACGCCGC
>JAESQI010000227.1 GCA_016765255.1 Robiginitomaculum sp.
ATTGCAAATGCAAAACCGAATTCGCAAATCCACTTAAACCCATCAGCCCCAACCGACGTGTCCCAAAACTTTACAAATTGGATGGACGGCGCACGTCTGAAAGGCAAAAAAAGCAAAGAAAAATGCTACGGCGTAGCCTTGGCTGGTGAAAATGATTGCAAAGCTGGCGCTGGTACATCTTGCCAAGGCTCATCAACTTCTGATTTTCAAGGCAATGCGTGGTCATATGTACCAAAAGGGACTTGTGCATTCATCATTACGCCGACTGCAAATGGATCCTTAACATCTATGTAATCGGCATTTGATGTACTGGCCGTATGTTCAAAAAAACTATGAACACATATTGGGACAACCCCTCGGGTTTGTCCCAATTTTTACTTGAGGCTAATACTAAGAGTTTTAACGCACGGGTAATCGTATGACAAAAATACTGAGACGCTTTTCATCTCTTTTGACCTTTTGGTATCCATACGCGGATAAACTTAAATCTTTGTCTTTACTGGCTGCACGGTTATTTGTTGGCCGTGTATTTTTCAAGTCTGGCTTGGCCAAATGGAACGGGTTTTTAAAATTTAACCCTGACACGTATGATTTGTTTGAATATGAATTTTTCTGCCCTGATGAAATTCGCAAAGGCGCTTTGTATTTATGTGATAAGGCCGAAGGCGACTACACCAATGAAACTATGCGTTTCGTTATAGACCGTTTCGCTAATTTAGCCGGCATTATGGAGGTCGCCTTGGGGTTAACTCTAATTCTTGGTCTCTATAGCCGTGTTGCCGCCCTTGGTCTTCTGGCCATGACTTTGTTCATTCAATTTTTTGTATTTACGGACGCCGCCACTTGGTGGGGGTCACATGCGTGGTGGTTTGCCGCCCTGTTTGTCATCCTCGGCCACGGGCCCGGTTGGTTTTCGATAGATAAGCTCATGAAGATAGAAAAGTAATCAACACCCAAATTTGTGGACTTGTTACGGTTTAGTTCCAGGTTGTCACGAGTTACCCGCTGACGCAACGACTCTGCTTGACCAAATCACTCGCGAAAGCCTTCTGCCTTGAATAACGTGCCTACTTAAGTCAATATGTCAGCGAAGATAGACATGGTAACAGGAGCAAGGCATGGACAATAATATGTCAAGAACGGATGGGTTCACGATCTCCAGACGGGTGTTTTTAGGCGGCGCGGCGGCGCTAGGCATGGCCCTTAACGGGTGTTCCGAAATGGCTCATGAAATCACGGGCAACAATGCCAGCGATGAAGTTTTCTGGGCACAAATTGCCCGTGATTTTGATGTGGCTTCGGATGTAAACAATCTGGAAAATGGCTATTGGGGTCTGATGTCCCGTCCTGTGCTTGAACAATATCTGGAAAACACCCGGCTGGTGAATACCCGAAATTCGTATTATGCCAGACGCGCCTACAAGGATGACTACCAGGAAATCGTTGCCAAGGTCGCGTCTTCGGTGGGGGCAGATCCTTCTGAAATCGTGATTACCAGAGGGGCAACCGAAGCCCTGCAAGGGCTGATTCGTGGGTATAATCGCCTCCAGCCCGGTGACAGCGTCATGATGGTTGATCTTGATTATTACTCGATGCGGGCAGAAATGCGGGCATTGGCGGCGCAAAACCAATGCGGTGTGGTCGATCTGGAAATTCCCGAACCTGTCGCATATGATGGTGTGTTGGCTTTTTACGAGAAGGCTCTCACCGATCATCCGCAGGTGCGATTGTTATTGCTAACCCATATCGGGCACCGTACCGGATTGATGATGCCCGTCAAACAGATCACCAAAATGGCGCGCCAACATGGTGTAGATGTGATCGTTGACGTCGCGCATTCCTTTGGTCAAATTGATATTAAAATTGACGATATCGGCGGTGATTTTATCGGATTTAACTTACACAAATGGATTGGCGCACCAGTTGGAGTCGGCGTGATGTATATCAAAAAACAGCGTTTGCAGGACATTAGCCCTAATCCATCAGCCGAAGGCAATGAGCTAGGCACGACCCCGGGAAGGGTACACTCTGGAACTGTTAATTTTGCTGCGGTGATGACATTGCCTGCGGCCTTTGAATATCATGATCAGGTGGGCGGCGCGCAAATCGAGCAACGATTGCGATATTTGCGTTCGTTGTGGGTCAATGAGCTAAAAGACCTAGACGGGATACAGGTGCTAACCCCCGAAGATGACCGACTGCACGCTGGGATCACCTCATTTCGTTTGCGCGGCCGCACTAGTGTTGCTGACAATAAGGCAATTGTGGAACGATTGCTGGCGGATCACAATATTTTCACCACCCACCGCGACGGTGTCGCCAAAGGTGCCTGTGTGCGCGTGACCCCTGCCATCTATAACAGTGCCGATGATATAGCCAAATTGGTCCAAGCTTTACGAAAACTAGCGCCAGTGTGAGCTGGGATTTAAAAAGGCTAAAAGAGTATAGTGCAGAAAACAAATAAGGCGGGGCGAGCCATTATCCGCCCGCCTGATTTGTTGTATATTTAACGCAGCGTAGGATCATTTGAATTTTTCAGGTCTGCTTCGATGATACGTTTTATGGCCTATTGCTTCTAGGAGGCTTCACACTTGTATTCGCGGTTTTGCAGCTTTCGACTTTACTATATTCATAAAACCGCTTCAGTCCTTAGCACTTAGCAGTAAGATAAAATTTTGTATGCCCATGGCCAATTGTTGCAATAGGCCAAGAATGAATATCATTTCCAGCCAAGGTAAAACCAATGAGGCGGCTAAAAATTGGCTGACCATAAACAAAAAACAAATGAAGACAGTAACTTTATGGATGTTGGATATAACCCCAGTTTTTTTTAACAACCACGAAAAACCCGATAAAATTTATCAAATGCAGTGTGCCTAAAAATAGGTTTGACATGCGCCAGACAGTTTGCGCCGAACTGATCTCCAGCGCAAGCAAACCTGGAATAAAACTACAAAACAAAGCCGTTAGCGGCGTTACAACCATGGCGTAGAACTGTGTCCGTTCATATCCTGATCACTGGCTTTACGCCCGCCGACCAAACACCGAAACCACACCGGTAAACCCAATGATTGCCAATGACAATTGCGCAATAGTCATCAATGTGCCGTTGGATGTAAGCTCTAACATTTTACAATCTTACGAGTTGTTTGGCGTAGGATCATTGGTTTTTCTCCAGATCTTTATCAATTGTAGCAATTACGGCATCTCCATAAACGATTTGGTTGCCGAGCATTTGTAAATTCAATGTTGGCACCAATCCAGTATGTTAATTGCGGGTGCAGTTCTGAATGGGTGCGGATATTATCAAGAATACTGCGCGCCTCTGCCTCTGTGATACTTGCCGAGCAATCTGTTATATAAATCTCTCCGCCGTTCGCAGTATCATGGCAATCTCGCCAAAGACCTCGTAGGGCAGAGGGCGGAATCAACCCGCGAATACGTTCGCGAAATTCAGGCAAATTCTGTGTTGTAATGAAAGTTGCACCGGTTGCAGTGGCATAAATTTTCATTTTAGTTTTAATTTCGGTAGAATTTGGCAAGACAAGTTTTTGCATTTCTTCAAAAACCGAAAGGGAAATCGGCCTCGCAGCCACTTGGGAAGCATGGAAAAAATCAACCAGCAGACGCCAACAATCTACAACGCAAGTTACGTCTTGCTCAGGAAATGCCAGTGAGCGCTCTCCTGATGCTATTGTGATATTCATCAGGCCAAGGTTTGATTATACAATTAAATTACTGGCGATAACTTCACCGCGAAGCTCCACAAGATAGGCACGTTCGCTCTACTGCGTAGCCCGCGCCACACTCCAATTGCTCACTTGTAAACCAACAAAGACACCAATCACAACGATTAAAAAATCGATTAAAATGGCCGTCCATTCTTGGTTCCGGACATGTTTTATAACGCGGCGTAAGATCATGGGATGGTCTCCGGCTTTGAAAGTTTACTGCCTAAGGTAATAAAGACCGCACCGCCTATAACATAAAGCATCAAAAACCCAATCATATTGATAAATACACCGAACAAGCCAAGCTCGGATACGTTTAAAAACGGGTAAGGATAAACCCCGCTGAGCGCCCCACGTATTATCGTGTAAACACCGTAAAGGGTCGGATAGATCAGCCAATAGGGTATATGGGCAAACCGCAATGAGCGTTTGGATGTATAGAAAACCCAATCAAATAAATACCATATGGGAAGCACGGTGTGTAACGCTATGTCGGTAATGAACTGCAAGCCTTGCGGATCCCACAAATCCCGCAGCATTATGTGATAAACAATAGCAACGAATGAAATGTATAGAGCAATTGCTGCACGCACAGCAGGCTTGGTGAAAATCCCGTTCAGTTTTGTGGTGGGCGCGAGCAGCGGCGCAGTAAATGCCAACACAACCAATATATTGGTCAAGATGGTAAAATAGCTAAAATAACTAATCGTCGCAGCCGCTAAATTTGCATGTTCGCCTTCGCTCACCACAAGAAAGTATTGCGCTACCAAAGTTGCCCAGCCTATCAGTGCGCCCAATGTTCTAAACAAAACTGTGCCAGACATCATGGTGTTTTCCCCTCCGGCTCTATGCCGAGTTCCTCTTGTAATAGTTTCTTAGTATGCGCCAGCTTTTCAAGCGCTGTATCGTTCCATTCAATATAAAGCCGGGTATGGATCTGGTCATAGTTAAGGCACCGCGAAATTTTGTATCGGCGCACAGAACCTCAAAATCGAGTGCTATATCTTCCCACCCTATTTTTACGGAAGTCTTCAATTCAATATCGCTGACTACGACAACCCAAGCATCCATATAGGCCAAAGACGGGCCAACGCGTGCAGCAATGGACAGAATTAACCTTTGTTCATTTTGCGCTTCTACGCGCAGAGTATTTAAACTATCCTTTAAGTGGATATTGCGCAGGATCATTGGAATTTTTCCAGCTCTGCTTCGATGATGAGTTTTATGGCCTCTTGCTGCTCAATCTCTAAAATTGTTCGCGCTAGACGATCGAAGCTATAGGCCCGAATAAGCGAAATCGAACGCGAGAATTCATCATCATTGCACAATGCATCGAACTCAAAAATAATTTCATCAACGCTCATATCGTCATTGCCAAATTTAGGCCTGAAAGATTGAAAACGAATTTATTATCTATTTTAATAATATGCGGCATTGTGCGCAGAACAATTTTATCATCAATAATAACGGTTTCGTTGAGGTATACCTCATGCTCTGCAAGTGCGCTCCTCAATTCAACGCTTCTAATAATAAGTGTTTTTCCCGTCGCATTAAGCTCATCCATGACAGTGCGAGACAGCGCAGGCGGCAGTAATTTTCCCAAGGAAAATAGACCATTTGCAAATATATACGCATGATCCAGCGCCATTTGACATTTGGATAAATCGTCCAGCATGATGCGCGTGTAATTACCCTGCCGTTTTAAAAATTCAACGTTCCCGGTATTGCGGCTTATAGAACTTGTAATATCGTCGTGCAGCCGCCCTAAATATTGATGCTCTTCGGCCCGTTCCAAGCGCCCCTCATTCCAACTTTGCACCTGAAGGCCAAAGAAGATACCAACCATCACCACAATCACATCAAGCCCAACGGCGAACCAGTTTTGGTCGTTGATATGTTTCGTAAATCGACGAAGTATCATGTATTGGCCCCGAGTTTTTTACGAGTTTACCGCAATCATTTGATTTGTCAAAATTCTACACCGCCATCGAGATGTGAGGAGAGTAACCTTCAAACTGTAACGACGTGGGTTGGGGAACGGATAAGAATCCGCTAGATATCAAGAGGCGCGGAAGGCCGAAGGCCTGACAGGGAAAGTAAAAATGGTGGGCGATACTG
>JAESQI010000228.1 GCA_016765255.1 Robiginitomaculum sp.
GAGGTTTTAAGCGTTTCATATGTCAGCTTTCTAACAGGTTGATGATTACTTGTACTTACCGAGAGTTTATCTACCACGTATCAATATTAGGTCGTTTTTTGTGCGTGCGGCTTAAGGGGCGGGCGGCTGATAATAAATGTGTTGATATACAAGCGCGGCTGTCTTGCGGGTCGATCACATCATCAATTTCAAACAGGCTGGCCGTGTTAAGGGCTTTGCCTGTCTCATACATTTTAGCAACCATGGTATTGAACAGCTCTTGGCGCGCCTTGGGGTCTTCTATGGCGGCGAGTTCTTTCTTAAAGCCCAGCTGCACCGCGCCTTCAAGACCCATGCCGCCAAACTCGCCTGTTGGCCAGGCCAGTGCAGCATTGCCAGCGTGAAACCCACCGCCAGCCATAGCCATGGCGCCAAGCCCATAAGCTTTACGCAGTACAATAGTCATGAAGGGGACTTTCAAATTAGCGCCCGTGACAAATAGGCGCGTACAATGACGGACATGTCCTGTTTTCTCAGATTCGACGCCGACCATAATGCCGGGCGTGTCGCATAAAAACAAAAGCGGTATGTCAAAAGCATCGCATAGCTGCATGAAACGCGCGGCTTTGTCGGCGCCGTCTTTGTCGATTGCGCCCGCTAGGTGCAGCGGGTTATTGGCAATAATGCCAACCGCTTTGCCTTCAATGCGGGCAAACGCCGTAACCATGCCGACGCCAAATTCTGCTCTTAGCTCAATCAATGTATCCGTATCAATCAGCGCGGTAATAACATCGTGCACATCATAAACATGTAAACGGTTTTCAGGGACAACATGGCGTAAAATCCGTTGATCGGCGCAGTCCCATTCGGCTAGCTCGCCTTGGAAAATGCTGAGGTATTTTTTCGCCATGAGAACAGCTTGCTCTTCGTCTTTAACGCGAATATCGACAACGCCGTTTTTGCTCTGCATGTCAATGGGCCCGACATCAGCAGGGCGAACAATGCCAAGTCCGCCGCCTTCGGTCATGGCGGGGCCGCCCATGCCGATAGAGGCATTTTCCGTGGCGATGATAACATCACAACAGCCCAAAAATGCTGCATTCCCTGCAAAGCAATTTCCAGAAACAATCCCGATCAGCGGGACAAGGCCGCTCATGCTGGCAAAAAGCGTGAATGATTTTATATACAGCCCGCCAATTGTTTGGACATCCACATCACCAGGCCTGCCGCCGCCCCCTTCGGTAAAGAAGACGATTGGCCGTTTGTTTGTTTTTGCGATCTCTAAAATGCGGTCTGTTTTGGCGTGATTTTTTACGCCTTGGGTGCCAGCCAAAACTGTGTAATCATAATGCAGCACCCCGCATAAATCGGCGTTTGCAAAATCATCGCCATTGATTATTCCAAAGCCTGTGACAATACCGTCAGCGGGGGTTTTACGGATTAAATCTTCAAGGCTCCGCCGCGTGCGTTGGGCGGCAATAGCCAGAGAGCCAATTTCTTTAAAACTATCCTTATCGCACAAATCGGCAATGTTTTCTCGCGCTGTTCTTTGTTGTTTGGCATGGCGTTTTTTGACGGCATCTGGCCGGGCCACGTCTTGGGTTAATGACTGACGGTGCAGGACTTCGGCGAGGTCTGCCCTTGGCGTGTTCAGATCAATTTTTGCTTTGGTTTTCTTTGTGTCCTCATGATCCACAGGTTCAAGGAAAGCAATGATATCGCCGGCTTGCACAAGCTGTTCTGCCTCCACGCACCACTGCACGACTTTGCCGCTTTGGGGTGGGTTTATCACATGCTGCATTTTCATAGATTCCATCACGATAATACCGTCGTTAGTGCCGATAACGACGCCTTTATCGGCGGAAAGCTCAATGATGATACCTTGCATGGGTGCCAAAACGGGGACGGTGTTTTCGGGTGCCGTTAAATGAGCCGTGCTAAACTGTGCAGAGTCTTGAGCGTTACTGCTCTCTTGAACTTCAATGTAAAACTTTGGGTGAATGGTGCGTTGCGTGACTATATCAGCGATATTGCTGTCGATATATTGCGTGTGGAAGTTGCCGTTTTGTACATCTTCGCGGCTTAACAGGTTTTGTAAAAAAGATATATTAGTGTCTACGCCGCTAATTCTAAAACTGCACAGGGCGCGGTAAAGTTCGCTCATGCCAGCCTTCAAATCATCAGAGGGTTTATCCTGTACGGAATGTACAATCAACTTTGCTAGCAATGTGTCAAAGCGCGGGCTTGGCGTATACCCGCTATAGCCGCAGCCATCGACGCGGATGTTCGAGCCACAAGGCACTTCATAGGCGGTAATTTTACCATTTGAAGGCTGAACGTCACCGCTGCTGGTGATGGTTTCCAGATTGATTCTGGCCTGCACCGCTAGGCCTTGAGGGGCCGGGATTTTATCTTGGGTTAGGCCAAGTTCGATCAGTGTTTTCCCTTGAGCGATGGACAACTGAATTTGCACAAGGTCAAGCCCTGTAACGGTTTCTGTAACCGTATGTTCGACCTGAATTCTGGGATTGGCTTCCATGAAGAAAAAGCAGCCATCTTCATCGACGAGAAACTCAAATGTACCGATGTTTTTGTATTTCGTGTCTTTCGCCAGTTTAACGGCGGCGGCCAATATTTGCTCGCGCAGTCCTGCGTCCAGATCGGGGGCAGGAGCTATTTCTTCACATTTCTGGTGGCGGCGTTGCAAGGAACATTCGCGCTCCCAAGCGTGGCTAATTGCACCAGTTCCGTCGCCAATGATTTGCACTTCAATGTGCTGTGCTTTTGCTATGTAGCGTTCAACATAAACTTGGTCTTTGCCAAAGGCCATTTTTGCTTCGGCTTGGCTTTGTTGGTATTTTTCAGCGACTTCCTTGGCCGTGTTAACAACGCGCATGCCGCGCCCGCCGCCGCCCGCAAGGGCTTTGATAATGATAGGCACGCCGCCGAGACTCTCGAAAAAATCTTGCGCTTGCTTGAGTGTAACCGCAGCTTTACTGCCCGGCAGGAGAGGGATATCAAGACGTGTCGCCAATGCCCGCGCGGCGGCTTTGTCGCCAAAAACGTCTAGGGTTTCTGCGCTAGGCCCGATGAAAATCAAACCTTGTTTTTCAATAGCCCGCGCAAAATCTGAATTTTCACTAAGGAAGCCATAGCCGGGATGAATGGCGTCGCACCCGTAATTTGCGGCGACTTTGAGCAATTGGTTTTGATCCAGATAGGCCGCAGCTCCCATGCCTTTAAGAGACGCGCTTTCGCAGGTTTGTTTGGTGTGGAGGGCTTGGACGTCATCCTCAGAATACACCGATACACTTTGTATGCCTGCACTTGCCGCCGCCTGTGCGATCCGAATAGCAATTTCACCTCGGTTAGCGATGAGTAATTTGCGCATGGGAACCCTCGTTGCTCGTATTGATTATATGCAATTAATTGTGTATAAGGGGAAGCTTAAGATAAGCAAGGTTATAGAAAAACCTTGTCTAAAATACATCTTCTTGTCCAAAATACATCTTGTACAGCACTCTGCCTATTTCAGCCCTTTTTTGTTTGCTTGGAATGCTCACGTACTTGCCGTAAATATTCGTCGCCACATGCGCGCGATTCTGGATCATGGATAGCCGTCACGAGACTATCCGCATCGGACCAACTAGCGCTGGCCGGTGACATCGCTTCTGTTGCAGCATTGATACTCGTCTTAGTCGAATACAAAACAAGCGCAGATTTTTTCGCAAGGCTCTCTGCCAGTTTGTTGGCTTCGGTCATAACGTCTTTTGATGTATTTTCGCTTGCTGGGACAACACGGTTTAAAAAGTTGAGCGTTTTTGCTTCATCAGCACTAAAAGGTCTGCACGTCATCACAAGCTCGCGGGTAACCGCCGGGCCGAGTTCTCTTACTAAACGCGGGATGCCGCCCCATGCCAACGGTATGCCGAGATCAATTTCTGGAATTGAAAAATAGGTGTCCGATGCAGCGATACGAAAATCGCATGAACCCGCTAGAACCAGTCCGCCGCC
>JAESQI010000229.1 GCA_016765255.1 Robiginitomaculum sp.
ACCCGTTTCTTGTGACCACTTGTGACCATGCTTTGCTCTCGTCCGATATGGTCAATACATTTATCAAAGGCGCGCAAGACAGTGGCGCGGATTTTGCGCTTGGACTCGCTAGCAAAAGCGTGATTGCGCCTGCTTACCCAGAGACAAAGCGCACATATTTGAAGTTCAAAGATGAACATGTATCGGGCTGTAATTTATTTTATGTCAAAAACGAAAATGGATTGGAAGCCGTGAAGTTTTGGCGTGCTGCGCAACATGACCGCAAGCGGCCACTAAAATTGGCCCGTAGGTTGGGAATTGGTATGTTGATCAAATATTTGAGCGGCTGTTTAACTTTAAAAAATGCATTCGAGACCACATCAAATTCTTTATCCATCAATGCAAAGCCCATACTCCTCCCTTTTGCGGAGGCCGCGATCGATGTGGATAAACCATCTGACCTTACGCTCGTAGAAGATATCTTAGCCAAGAGGCAAGGATGACAAAGCAACATATAGCTATATTTGATCTCGACGAAACCTTGACTAAGAAGGGGACATGGGGACGATTTGTCGTAGCGAGTATTCGTGGACGACCTTTGAAATATATCCCGTTTATAATTCAAACGGCTGTTTCGCAACTCTTCTATATGCTTGGGTTTGGGCCGCGTGAACACGTAAAAGAAGCCATGATGCGCTGCACTATTTCTGGAAGGACACGCACTGAGCTAGAAATTTTGGCCGAGAATTTTGCGCAGTTTGAAGCCTATGAGGGTTTACGCCCGCAAGCCAGAGTCGTAATAGATAAACACCGTAAGGCAGGTGACAGGATTATTATCGCTAGTGCTGCGGTTGACTTAATCGTAAACTCGATTGCGCAGCATTTGGGTATTACTGAAATTGTATGCACAAAAATGGCCTATACTAAGGATGAAAAGCTGGCGAAGAAATTGGGGGGGGAGAATTGTTACGGCGCTCATAAATTGACTATGGTCAAGTCATATTTGGCGGCGGATAGTAAATATAGAAGAAGTCACGTCCATATCACAATGTATTCAGATAGCGGATCTGATCTTGATATTCTCCGTTGGGCTGATGTAGGAATAGCGGTACACCCCCGTAAACGGCTTGCAAAATATGTGGCCCAATACGGGTTTGAAATTCAAATTTGGGATTAGTTGTTTATGAAAATGCTTAGTACCATGATGGCAAAATTCGTCAAAACTGGACAATTGACTATATTGGATGTGAAAGGGAAAGCACATGTTTTTGGCAAAGAAGGTGATCACCCGAGTGCGTGTATAAAACTTCATGACAAGAAACTCTATACCAGCCTGTTTTTTAACCCAGAGCTAAAAGCCGGTGAGGCTTATATGGACGGAAGTTTGACGATTGAGGACGGTACACTTCGTGATTTTTTGAAAATATTTGCCCTTAACGCCGCCAATTTACGCGGGCAAGGGCATCAAAAACGCTTGCGGACATTTTATAAAAAAATCAAGCGCTTTCATCAAAAAAATATCAAATCAACTGCCAGTAAAAACGTGCAACACCATTATGATTTATCTAATGATTTCTATAAGCTATTTTTAGATGAGGATATGCAGTATTCTTGTGCTTATTATGAACGAGACGATATGAGTTTGGAGGCGGCACAACTGGCTAAAAAACGCCATATTGCGGCAAAACTTGACTTAAAACCCGGGCAAAGAATACTCGATATTGGCTGTGGATGGGGCGGTACGGCACTGTATCTGGCCGAAAATTTTAATGTGCATGTGACTGGTGTGACCTTGTCGACCCAGCAATTTGAGCTTGCAAATCAGCGTGTGATAGATCGAGGATTGGAAGGCAAAGTTGATATCTTACTCAAAGACTACCGCGAACTCACGGGGCCATTTGACAGGATTGTATCTGTGGGCATGTTTGAACATGTCGGCGTCCCTCACTACCAAGAGTTCTTTGATAAAGTCTCCGATTTGCTTAGTGATGACGGCTCTATGCTTTTGCACTCCATCGGACGTAGGGGCGGGCCGGGCTCTACGGCGAGTTGGATCCGTAAGTATATTTTCCCCGGTGGGTATTCGCCTGCACTGTCTGAAACTATGGCGGCAATTGAAAAATCGGGGCTTTGGACGACGGACATTGAAATTTTGCGATTGCATTACGCCGAGACATGTCTTGAATGGGAGAGCCGTTTTCAGAAAAACCGTAAAAAAATTGTTAGATGATGGATGAACGATTTTGTCGAATGTGGGAATTTTATCTTATTATCAGTGAATACTCATTTCGCTATAGTAAGAATATGAATTTTCAAATACAGCTTTCAAAACAAGTCGGTAATTTGCCGATGACAAGAGATTATATGCATGTGGTCGAACGAAATTTAAGAGAGTAAAATGGCACATATAGATGACATTCCCGCCCCCGCACGGCCAAATTCTATTTCAGGTGGACGCCGCCGATTTATCAAAAAAATTGGCAAAAAATTACTGCTGACCATATCGCGGATACAAACCAAGCAGTCCCTTGTTCCGACAACGCCATTTGTAGCCAATGACCATTTTGACTTTTTGGCCCAATTTGAAACCCATTGGCAAGATATTGAAAAAGAAGCGCAAGCTGTGTTGCAGTTTCGTGATCAAATCCCGGGGTTTGAAGATATTTCGCCTGATCAATACAGGATTGCTAAGAAAAACCAGTGGAAAACCTTTGTGCTATACGGTTTTGGGACGCGGTTGGAAAAAAACACGGCCCTGACACCAATTTCGGCAAAACTTCTTGAAAGCATTCCCAATTTGCAAACCGCTTGGTTTTCTATTCTCGCCCCCGGCTATCATATTCCAGCCCAGAAAGGTGTAACCAGAGGAATATTACGGGCCCATTTGGGGTTGATCATTCCTAAAAATTACGCGCAATGCCGTATTCGGGTCGGCGACGAAATCAAGCCTTGGCAAGAGGGTAAGGTCTTTGTGTTGGATGATACCTATGAACATGAAGTCTGGAATGATACGGACGAGGAGCGAGTTATTCTTTTGTTTGACTTTGACCGCCCCATGAAATTTTGGGGCCGATTTTTTAACAAACAAATGATGCGGCTTATGAAAATGACCGCATATTACCAAGACCCAAAGAAAAATCTCGCCAATGCTGAAGACCGTTTTGAAGCCGCTGTTAAACAGGCAGGTGCAAATCTCGAAGCTATGAGCGACGAAGCTTAACGCCTTTTTTGCTGCCATATCTATGTAACATATTTGTTATTTTGTGAATTTCCGTAACTGTGTATACTGGATATGGGAGATATATATGATACAGTTCATTACGAAACGTCGTTCGTCCGCAATTAAGTCATGTCTTAGTATTGGTGTTTTTGCAATTTTGTCCCTCAGTGCAGTCCCGACATTTGCATCTGGCGGAGGCGGCGGTGGCGGTTCGAGTGGTGGAGACAGCGCACCACAATATGATCCCGTCAAAGAGTACCAAAACGGCATTAATCATCTCGACGCAAAAGAATATAAGAAAGCGAAACGTGCTTTTAGTAGGGTGTTGTCAGTTGCTCGAAAAGATGCAAATACCAATTATCTCATGGGTATGTCATATACGGGAATGGAAAACCCGAAAAAAGCAGCGCGGTATTATAAGTCTGCTGTCAAATATAATTCGAATTTATCAGCGGCCCATATTGCCTTAGCGCAATCCTATCTTGACCAAGGTAGGGCGGATAAAGCGCAAAAAGTTTTAAGTGATTTGGAAAACCTTTTAGCCAAATGCGCTGGCTGTACTGGCCAAGCGGCACTAGAAAAAGCAAAGACGGGCGTAAGCGCTCTTCTTTCTGGTTCTTCTATTGTGCAGGAATCTTCATATATTACGCATAATCAATCCCATATAGACCTTGCATATTTCGAATCTGTATCTCTTATAAATCAGGCGCGTTATGATGAAGCCATCGTTCAACTCGGCGCGATTGCTACAGCAAATGGCCCTCATCCTGATATCATGAATTACCTTGGCTACGCCCACCGCAAGCTTGGGCAATATAGTCAGGCCGAAGCTTATTATAACATTGCTCTGGCCGTTGACCCTGATCACAAAGGGGCCAATGAATACCTCGGTGAATTATATGTTGAAACGGGTCAGTTAGAAAAAGCCAAAACCCAACTTGCACGGTTGGAAACCATTTGCACATTTGGGTGTGTAGAAGAAAACGAACTGCGCGGATGGATCGCTGATCTGGCCCCGTAATTTTAAGTGTGCCCAAATTTACTGTATCCGCCCTGATTGGTGGATTTTGCATGTTGGCATGTACAGACCCGTTAACAAGGAATAATGAGCAAGTCAGGACTAGGCCTCCAGAAATACTGAAATGGGTGCGACCAGACGCCGATATCATCGAAGTTTTAACATCTGAGCCTACTGAATGTTTGAGCAATTCCGTTCAGGGTGAGCAATCCCAAAACATCATATTAGGGCGCGCAGCTTTCCGGTCTCCGTATTTGCTTGGTGGGCAAGCGGCAAGGCAAGGCCTTAGCTGTAATGCGTGTCACACGAATGGGCGCAGGAATGAACATTTTTATATTGAAGGTTTGTCTAATAATCCGGGGACTGCGGACGTTACAAATTTCCATTTTAGTGCCGTTTTGGGAGATGAGAAATTCAACCCAAAATCGATTCCCTCATTGGTCAAATCGGCAAAACCAAAAACTGCGGAGACGAAATTGGCGCAAGAAAAATTTATCCTTCGTTTAGTGGAGAAAGAATTTGAAGGGGCCGCGCCCAGTCAAATTGTTAAAGATGCCCTCATCAATTATGTCCGTAGCTTAGGTGGTAAAACCTGCTTGCAAACTCAATTTGTGGGGAAAGATGTGTTAGATTTTCGCATTAAGATCATTTCTCAAGAATTGACAGCTCTGCACACATTATCACCAGAAGATACTCAAACGGTTGGCTTCCTTCGTTTAGCTATTCGAGCCGAACTGGGGCGGCTTTATCACCGTTTTCCAGTGTCTGAAAATGTTAATGCCAAATTGGTGCAACTAAGCGGGATGTTGAAACCAAAGTTCAGCGTGGATTCAGGCGTCATCAATGCCGAATGGCGAGAGATACGCACCCAAATGGTGAAAGAGTATGATCGGTCTTTGTTTTCAAAATCATTTGCGACAAAATGGTATAAAAATTAAAGTGGCCTTACCGATAGAAGAGCCTTTGCCAGAGGCATTGATTGCTCTCCAGAAATTCGGGGTGGTTTATGCCATTGGCGCAGGACGATATTTTGATTGTCCACAAATAGGTAAAAGCTGTCTTGAGCCATAGTGTCGATATCGGCGTCAAAGATGATGGTTGTACCGATTGGAAATTCTGTGTTTAAGTTCTGAGTATTGACCACAAGCGCAAAAGGTTTTTTGGCAAGCGTTGATATGGTCAAATAATCTCGAGCCGTGCCGTCTTCAATTTTACTTTCTATGAGGTCGTTACAATTTGGCCAATTTAGGATTGGCACATGCTTAATCGGTGTCTTTAAAAACTGTTGGGATATTTGTGTAAAGCCATTTTGGTCTTGGGCGCCCCCAATTAGCCAATGGAGGGGGGCGTTAAGAAGCTCTGATAAGCGATCAAAAACCGCTTGCCTCGGAATATGGGAACCATTCTCCCAATTGGCTACCGTGGGCTGGCTAACGTCTACCGCACTCGCCAGTTCGACTTGCGACAGACCTTTTGATAAGCGTGTCTGCTTTATTCTTTCCCCAATAGAATCCATAACTGTGCTGTCCCCTGTAATGAATATAAGATAAACAAATAATATAAGACTTTGAATTTGCATAGTAAAAAATATGAATATTACAGTATATTCACGTTATAAGTCGTAATATCCCCCAAAATGGTGGTTTCTGAACCAAATATGAACAAGAATAGCAATTAGAACCTTACTAAAAATATATAATTAAATCCTATATTAGATATTGCTTAGTTGGAACGGCATTCTTATATAGAGTTTGTCCGAGGGGATATATTAGAAACGCTTTTGGGATGAAGCGCACTTAAGAATGAGGTTATTATGACTGGTGATTTTTGTACACGAGAAGGCGCACAGCGCATCAAACAACAAATTGAAGACTATTGGGCCGAGCGTGGTCGTCCTGTGACGATTAACTTGGTACAAGGGCCGTTTTTGGCATCCATGCGTTCGGCGCGTACCGATGTACGGTCAAACATGGTCAACGGTGTTCCTGTTGCCAACACAGAAAATTTTGCGTAAATTTTTTGGGCCTGACCTTCGGGGTTGGCTCTAGTTTTATAAAATATCTTTGAGAGCGGACGGAAGTTCCCGAAATGACCGGTGAACGGCGTCCGCTCCAAAACTATGTACGGATACGGGACTGTAGCCGTAACTCATCAGCACCACAGGTATTTTAGCTGCTTTGGCGGCGTAGAAATCGGGTGCCCCATCACCAATCATGACAGTGGAGTGCGCCCCTCTGTGGCCGACGGCATCGAAG
>JAESQI010000230.1 GCA_016765255.1 Robiginitomaculum sp.
AACTTTGATACCAAAACAACCGGTATCGACATTGTTGGCCGTATGCCACTTGATCTTGGTGCAGGCAATACGTCTGTCGCCCTTGCCATGAACTACAACAACACCACGGTGACCAATTCTGGCCGTATTCTTCCGTTGACAGCCAATCGCCGTAATGAACTTGAAAAAAGGCTCCCGAAGTGGAAAGGCAATATCATGTTCACCCACGAACAAGGTATGTGGCGTGGTTTGGCTCGAGTTAACTATCATAGCTCATGGCTCGACGTTAATTCACCTCCAAGCCGCCCCAATCAACAGATGAGTAGCGAGATCACTATCGATCTTGAAGCTGGCGCCCAGGTTACGGAAAATGTTGAAGTTATCATTGGTGCTGCCAATGTACTTGATAATTTCCCAGACGAAAACCTGACCGCAACACGGATTGGTCAGCTATACGCTTCTCAGGCCCCGTTTGGCTTTAACGGTGGTTCATATTATGCAAAATTGCGCATAACTTACTAAGCTTTAGTTAGTCTGAAAATGATAAACGCCTCCGGTTTCCACCGGGGGCGTTTTTGTTTGTACTGACAGTGAAACCGTTCTAATATTTGGACATCCTACTTAGAAAAACAAGAGAGGCATTTATGAATATCCTGTCCAGACTATTAGCACTTTTTGGTTTATTCCTATTGAGTGCATGTGCGCCTAACGTTACTGAAGCACCCACCCCTGATTATACGAGGGTCTATGATCTTCACATTAGCGGCGGCACGATCGTGGATGGATCTGGTAAGCCGTCATATCAGGGTGATATATTGGTCAGCGGTGATCTGATTACCTTCATTGGCACAGTTGATGCCAGCAAAATTGATGCGGCGCGTACCATCGAGGCGACAGGCAGAATTGTTTCCCCCGGATTTATTGATGCCCATGCCCACGGTGACCCGTTACTGGAGAGCAATGATTTTCTCAGGAATTTCTTACGCCAAGGCACTACAACCGTTGTCCTTGGCCAAGACGGAGATAGCCCCGCCAAGCTACCGGATGATTCTGACGCGGATTTGCCATCATTTGGCGACTGGATTGACCAGGTCGGGCAATATGGCACGGGCCCCAATATTGCAACCCTTGTCGGGCACGGCACTATCAGAGAATTATCTGGTGCAGGCGCAAGCGACACCGTGACCGCCGCGCAGCAGGCAAAAATGGAGCAATTGATAACCGAGGCCATGAATGCAGGAGCATATGGTTTAAACTCGGGCCTTGAATATGTACCGGGGCGCTATGCGAACGCGGCGGAACTCGCTGGCCTTGCCAAAGCAGTAGGCAGTCGTGACGGCCTGATTTCCAGTCATATCAGATCCGAAGATGACGACCTTGTTCAAGCATCTGTACAAGAACTTATTGATCAGGCACAATATGCCCGCGTTAATATCACCCATATAAAAGTTGTTTACGGCAAAACCCGCGCACAAGGCGAAGCTGTTCTCAAGCAAATTAGAGATGCACGCGCAAAAGGAATGATCGTCACTGCAGATGTGTATCCATATTTGGCGAGTTTTGGCAATATGAGTTTTTTGTATCCAGAATGGGCCAAGCGGGAGGGCGAGTTTATTGCCGCCGCCGCTAATCGCCGAGAAGAGTTTGAAGAATTTTTACGAGCAAAGATTATTAAACGAAATGGCCCGGGTGCAATCCTGGTTTCGTCGGGTCCGTATTCTGGCAAAACATTGCGGGAAGTTTCAGATATTACTGGGGAGCGCCCTGAAGCGCTCATTATTGATTTTGGCTATCGCGGTCCTAGAACGGCCCATTTTATTATGACCAAGACAACGCAAGATGTCTTTATCACAGCACCCGATATATCTATTTCTTCTGACGGCAGTCCGACAATGCGCCATCCGCGTTCATTTGGCTCTTTTCCAAAGGTGATAGAGGAATATGTTGTGCGCGATAAAACCATGTCCATTGAATTTGCAATCAACAAAATGTCTGGATTGACGGCAAAAACGTTTGGTATTCAAACCCGTGGCTTGCTCAAGCAAGGTTACGGCGCGGATATATTGGTCATCGACCTTGATAATGTCAAAGCAGGAACAAGCTGGAACGATATTTATGCGCAGCCTAGCGGGTTTGATTATGTAATCGTCAACGGCAAAATCACCGACACTTCCGTAAAGTCCAAATCGCCTGTTTTTGGGCGGGTTCTGCTTAAACATAAAGCAGATTAAGCTCAGAACACAGGCTCTGGTTTGCACGCCTCACGAGTTCACTGAGAATATACCGGAACCACCCTAAGTGAACTTGGGAGTTATAGACGAAACTAGACAAGGTTCCCAATAACGCACCGAGCGAGGTTCGGCATGATTAAATCGGTCATTCGTAGAGTCTCACGACATGCTACCTAGAGCGAATTATTTGTGCCTTTCACAACACTCATGGTCTTTTGTATTGAGGGGCTCGTGATTGATTGGACAGTTTGGCAGCTAAATTTAGGTGTGTTTTGAGTTTCATTTATGCTGCCAAAGTCTTTATTTGTGTTGTTCAATAAACCATATCAGGTGTGGTTGCGTCCCAACGGCCATACTCTTCCAAAACCTGCCGCTTCCACTACTGATCTGGTGGGGCGCCAGGATTTAGTGATGGCGTTTTGTGTTGTAAAACCAATCCGGTCACCTATAATTGCTTGGCCTTAAAACCCTGCCCATTTCATGCAAGGACTTTACAATTAGGATTTCGTATAGACGATGGAATTCCCTTTGTGCTTTATGACTGTTTCTTTGAGAACCCTGATTGTGTAGCTAGGTTTCAAAACTGTACTGACGGCCATGAAACTGACCTTGGCTTCGTTTGGAAACAATTCAACTCTGACATAACCTTGATTGAAATTATCCGTCCAGACCACTTCATTGACCTCGTCTCCGAAGACCTTGTCGAGCTTAATTGCCGTTTCCAAATCCCAACCATTACCGACAAAATCGCCCGGTGATGTGACGCCCGCTGTACCGAGCTCTAGCCCCACTGCATCGCCCGCATCGTCAAACAGGCGGTTCATCCAGAAGCTATGGCTGTCGCCCGTGAGGAATAACATATCGTGTACGCCAACGGACCGGCCTGCAGCATATAGTTTTTCGCGAGCCCACGGATAACCGTCCCAAGAATCCGTATAATAAGGCATATTATACTTGCCTTGCCAGATAATTTTCTTGGCGGCATCGCTTTGCATTTGCTCGGGACTTGCTAGTTTTAGCACGCCCAGCTTTTCCATATCTGGCACGCCAATACGCGCAATAGGGGTGGCATTGCCAATCAGCCGCCAAGGCTGGCCTGCGGCTTTAGAAGTTTTCATAGCATCTGTTAAAAACGCTTCCATCTTATCCGAAATCATTTTGCGGCCCGGTTCATTCAAGACTTCAGCCTTGAATTTATCCGCGTCCGCTTGTGAATTAATCGACGCAGCATAGTCTTTTTCATCAAGTTGTTTGGCACGAGCCAGGTGGCGGGTTTCAAGCGTAACAAGCGTAGCTAGATCGCCAAACACATAACTCCGCCAAAACTCGGCGCGGCTGAGTCCAGGCGCAGGTTCGCGGATGGGCATCCACTCATAATAGGCTTGGAGAGATGCGGCGCGGCGTAGCGCCCATTCTCCTTCCCCTTCGTCAGGGTTATGGTTTTTCGCACCGTGCATCCACGGATTATTTGCACTTTCGTGGTCGTCCCAAAGACAAAGAAGAGTA
>JAESQI010000231.1 GCA_016765255.1 Robiginitomaculum sp.
ATTTTGTCCACCGGTGAAAAATAATGCAAGCCAATCACGTTTTCAGGTCGCTTAGCATTTGCGGCAATTTGCGCGATAGGTAATGAATTCAATAGTGAGTTTATAGCGGGTCAAAGCTGTGTGCCCTTGGGGCATGGCCGTCCGCGCAAATAATCGGCTGCACTCATCACTCCTTTGCCAGAGGGCTGCAAGCGCAACAGCTTTAAGGATTGTGCCCCGCATCCAATTGTTAATTGATCATTTTCGGTGACACCTATGTCTGCGGATATGTCTTCTATTTGGGCCAAATGAATTTTAACCCTTTCCGTCCCTTTGCGACTTGGAAGTTCACACCATGCACCAGGAAATGGCGACAGGCCGCGAATTAACCGTTCAAGCTCTTGGGCTGGTTTGGAAAAATCGAGCCGTGCTTCGGCCTTGTCAATTTTATGGGCATAGACGGGCTCGCCCACTTGCGGCGTTGGTACAAGTCCACCTCGCCCCAAAGCTGCCAATGCTTGTGGCCAGAGAGACGCGCCTACTCGCGATACTTTGTCATGCAGACTGCTGGACGTATCGTCATGATTGATTGGTACAATTTCAGACAATAAGACGGGGCCCGTGTCCAAGCCTTTTTCCATCTGCATAATTTGGGCTGCCGTTTCGGTGTCTCCCGCCATAATCGCTCGCTGAATGGGGGCCGCGCCGCGCCAACGTGGCAATATTGAGCCGTGCAAATTCAGACAGCCAAGGCGAGGCGCATCTAAGGCGCGCTGTGGCAAGATTTGGCCGTAAGCAACAATGCAGGCCACATCAACGTTCAAAGCTTCCAGAGCGTTGATAACACTAGGCTTGCGAAAGTTTGCGGGTGTTAACACAGGAATCCCCATAATCTCGGCAAATTGGTGCACAGGGCTTTTGCGGATTTTTTTACCTCGTCCAGCCCTCCCAGGGGCCTGCGTATAAACCCTCACCACATCATGCCCAGAGGCGAGAATTTCAGACAGGGACGGCACGGCAAATTCAGGCGTGCCCATAAAAACGACGCGCAAACTCATGCATTAACCGTATTGAGTTTTTCCGCCTTTTGAACTTTTTTGACAGCGCGGTTGCGTTTGAGGCGCGATAGATAGTCAATAAACAATATACCTTTTAGATGATCCATCTCGTGTTGGATACAGACGGCATATAGGCCTTCGGCCCATTCGGTAACCTCCTTGCCGTGATAGTCCAAATATTTTAGGTTTACCCGTACAGAACGGTCGACATCTTCAAATACTTCGGGAACCGACAAACAGCC
This sequence comes from Robiginitomaculum sp., assembly GCA_016765255.1. Taxonomy (GTDB): domain Bacteria; phylum Pseudomonadota; class Alphaproteobacteria; order Caulobacterales; family Maricaulaceae; genus Robiginitomaculum_A. The sequence goes on from JAESQI010000231.1 coordinate 1,280, forward strand.
TTCTTCATAGGGTTTATGTTCGTCTTCCATTTCTAATATTTCAGGATTGATAAAATATTGCGGCATTGGCTCTTCGTCCTCACGGGCCAAGTCCATGACAATAATGTTGAGCGGCACGCCTATTTGAATGGCGGCAAGGCCAATACCAAGGGCGGCGTACATGGTCTCCAACATATCATCCATCAGGGCACGGGTTTCGTCCGTGACCTTATCTACAGGTTTTGACACCTGTTTTAAAATCTTGTTCGGCACTGTTATTATGGGGCGAATTGTCATAGGCATCATGTAGGTGTGCCAGCTAATTTAGTCAAGTAATTGCGCTAACCTCAAAGCTGTGAAATAAGAACATTATGGAACCTATATTTTCTTATTCTGGACTGGAGATCACCCTCGTTGAATTGATCTTAGGCGCAGCTTTGCTCTTGTTTGGGGCTTTAATTACAATTATTTTGGCGCGGCGCGGGCAAAAATCTGTCAGTGCCGAGCAAATGCAAACCTATCTTTCCGAAATGGCCGATCGGCAATCTTCTCTACAAGGACGGCTGTCACAATTTGCCGAAGACGCCAGTGCCCGCGAGGAAAAACTGCGAACCAGCCTTGATCACCGTCTTGATCAAGTCTCTCATAAAGTCGGCCAATCCTTAAGCGAGACGCAAGAGCGTAGTGCAAAAAGCATGAAGGAATTACATGAACGCCTTGCCATCATTGACCGAGCCCAAAAAAATATTGAAACCTTGTCTGGAGAAGTGACAAGTTTACAAAACTTGCTGTCCAATAAACAAGCACGCGGGGCGTTTGGTGAAAAGGCCATGCAAGACATTATCGAAAATTGTCTACCCCCCAATGCTTATAGTTTTCAGGTGACACTCTCAAATAAAAAACGGGTGGACGCGCTCATTCATCTTCCCAATAATGAAAAAGATATTGCTGTTGATAGTAAATTTCCCATGGAAAGTTGGCGAAAAATTGATGATGCCGTTTCGGAAATTGAAGAAAACATGGCCCGAAAACAATTCAAGGCCGATATGCTTAAACACATTAAGGATATTGCTGATAAATATTTGATCCCTGATGAAACCCAAGAAACCGCTATTTTATTTTTACCTTCCGAAGCGATTTTCGCAGAACTGCATACTAAATTTGTTGATGTTGTCGACAAAGCCTTTATGTCGCGGGTGATGATTGTGTCGCCGACAACATTTATGGCCACTTTGCAAACGGCGCGGGCGATCATCAAAGACGCGGCCATGATTGAACATGCCAATACGATACGAACTGTGGTACAAAAAATGGGGACAGACGTGGGCTTGCTTGATGAGCGCGTAGCCAAATTACAATCACATTTTTCTCAAGCTCAGGAAGACGTTAGAAAAATTCGTATTTCAACTGAAAAAATTACCAAAAATGCGGAAAAAATTGATAATATAGAACCGTCACGTTCCTCCAAGCCTCATCTTTCAGAACCAAGCAAAAACCAATAACTTTTAAGGACACCCCATGCCATCATTTGATATTGTTTCCGAAGCAGATTTATCCGAAGTAGATAATGCCTTGCAAAACCTCACGCGGGAAATTTCAGTGCGCTACGATTTCAAACATTCAAAATGTACGTGCGAGCACAAAGACGGTGTGATTACTATTTTTGCTGATGATGATTTGAAGCTAAAGCAAATGCAAGATATCTTGCGTGGCAATATGCACAAGCGCGGCATTGAACCAGGCCAACTTGATTTTCAAAAAACCGAACCTGCTGCGGGTATGTCCGTGCGGCAAAAAGTTTTGGTTAAGCAGGGCATTGAAAAAGAATTAGCCAAAAAAATTGTTAAGCAAATAAAAGCCGAAAAAATGAAAGTGCAAGTCGCTATCCAAGGTGAGGAGTTACGGGTCAGCGGCAAAAAGCGTGACGACCTACAAGCTGCTATGGCCTTCGTCAAAGGCTTAGGTCATGATCAACCGTTTCAATTTAAAAACTTCAGGGATTAGGGCGTATATGAGCCTACCAACAGAATTATGGATTTTACATGACTAAACCCTTCTTTATAAACAGGCTTTCGGGGAAACTTCTCGTCATGACAATTGTGTTTGTGATGCTGGCGGAAATATTGATCTTTATCCCATCGGCAGCAATGTTTCGTCATGGTTGGTTACAAGAACGGGCAGAGGCGGCTGGCCTGTTGACACTGGCCATCGAAGGTGTACCCGACTATATGGGCGGGGAAATGTTGTCCAAACAATTTATGAAAGACACAGGATGTTCCATGGTTGTGCAACAACGCACAGATCCAAGTGGTAAAATTTTAAGACAAACCGTACTTGGCACACCCCCTGTCAACGAAAAAATATTTACCAGTGACCTGCGGATCAAACGTCAACTTCCTTTATTTAGAGAGAGCTTTCGAGATTTTTTTAGCAGCGGAAATGGATATATTCGTATTGTTTCAGAACCAACCGTTGAGGGCGTTGACGCCTTAGAAATCCTCGTACCGCAAAATGCCCTAAAGATGGCTTTGCGCGATTATTGGAAGCGGGTATTACTCTGGTCTCTGGCCATATCTTTGTTAACGGGTTTAATGATCTACCTAGCTCTGAGCCGAATGATAGCAAGGCCAATTGTCAAGCTTGCATCTGGTCTCGCCAAGTTCAGAGCCGACCCGCGAAAGCGTATGAATCCTCACTCAAAACCATCAAAATCACAATATAGACGCGACGAAATAGGCCAATTAGAACGCGAATTTATCGCCATGAAAACAGGCATTAGAACCGCGTTTAAACAACAAGAACGGCTCGCGACTTTAGGTATGGCGATGGCTAAAATTAACCATGACCTTCGCAATGTTTTAACTTCGACACAATTGATATCCGACCGATTGGCAGATGATCAAGACCCTCGTATTAGCAAAATGGGCAAGCGTCTGGTGAAAACGGTAGACCGGGGTGTGAAGCTATGTGAAGCCACATTAAGTTTTTCCCGAAGTGTTGAAGACCGCCCCGCCCCGCAGACCATCAGGCTGGC
>JAESQI010000232.1 GCA_016765255.1 Robiginitomaculum sp.
CTACCGCGCTAATTCTCGCATTGCGCCTTCTATACCGCTTAAGGTCATAGGAAACATACGGTCTTCCCCAATAATTTCCAAAATCACCTGGGTGGATTGGGAATGGCGCCAATATTTTTGCGGCGTAGGGTTAAGCCAGATCAAATGCGGGTAGATATCAACAAAGCGGTTGAGCCACACAGCACCCGCTTCCTCGTTCCAATGCTCAATAGCTCCGCCTTTCATGGCGATTTCATAAGGCGACATAGCCGCATCGCCAACAAATACCACGCGGTAATCACTCGGAAATTTATGCAAAATATCCCAAGTGGGTGTCACTTCGCGCATGCGTCTGATATTATCCCTCCAGACATTTTCATAAATACAATTATGAAAATAAAAATTTTCTAGCCGCTTAAACTCGCTACGCGCTGCGGAAAATAATTCTTCGGCTTGTAAAACATGCGCGTCCATAGAGCCGCCAATATCAAAGAATGTCAGAACTTTAATGGCGTTGCGTTTTTCTGGGCGCATTTTTATATCAAGGTAGCCTTGGCGAGCCGTGCAGTTGATTGTGGCGTCAATATCAAATTCGTCCACAGCGCCCTCTCGGGCAAATTTCCTCAACCGCCGCAAGGCCACTTTAATATTGCGCGTCCCCAGTTCTTTGTCGCCGTCAAGGTTTCTAAATACACGTTTATCCCAAACTTTCACGGCTCGCCCATGGCGACCCGAATCTTGGCCAATGCGTACACCTTCTGGATTATATCCGTGAGCTCCAAACGGAGACGTCCCGCCTGTCCCAACCCATTTATTGCCGCCCTCATGTCGTTTTTTTTGTTCGGCCAAGCGCTGTTTTAACGTTTCCATAAGCTTGTCAAAGTCACCCATAGCTTCAATTTCAGCCATTTCCTCAGGTGATAGATGTTTCTCGGCCATTTTACGAAGCCAGTCAGAGGGAACCGCGTGTTCATCTTGGCCAAATAAATCACTGACATAGTCCATGCCTCGAAATACGTGGGAAAAAACTTGATCGAATTTGTCTAGGTTACGCTCGTCTTTGACGAGGGCAGCTCGCGAAATATAATAAAACCCGTCAACGCTGTCCCCGACAATATCTTTGTCCAAAGCTTCGAGTAATAGCAAATATTCACGGATGGATACGGGAATTTTGGCGGCGCGAAGTTGGGTAAAGAAATCGTGAAACATGGTGGCAACCTAATGCAATCCCCAGACTTCGACAAGCAAAATACGAAGGTTATAGCCTAACGGCAAGGCCCATCATAAGCGACGCTGACTCCATTTGACGCTGCCACACACGCATTCGAATATGTCTGGTCTCCGCATCCACAAACTGGTGCGTATTCTTGCGTGCATATTTGTGGACGAGATCGACACACACCGCTCGCATCTGCGGCCCCGCATATGGCCGTTTTTGGCATATAACAATAATCAGCAGGGTTGGAACATCGCCCCCCCACCATACCGCCGCACATTTGAGCGTAAATTGGGGTTTGTTGCGGCGGCGGGAATCCAGGTGGTGAAGGCGAGTAAACGGGGGTCGGCGTATAACAAGACGCGCAGATAAATACGGCAAATAAAAAAATAACAATACGCATGGCCTATCCAGTCCTAACGTCCGTTTCAAGACGAGCTGCCAGTTCAGGATCAAGCCCGAGCGCCATAGCGAGTTCATCTAAATAATCGCGCTCAGCTGGGTTAAGACCATTGGCAACGCGGCAGGAGACAGCATAAATTTCGCGCCCTTCTTGTTCGCTATTGGCGAGATCTGCAATTGTGACGGGGCTCTCAGGAGCTGCCAATGCAATCCTTAAAACTTCAGCGCTTTCGCGATTGTGCGCGTTGATAAGGTGCAATTCTTCTTCGCCAATTTGACCATCCGCTTTGGCCGCCGCAATCATCGCCCGTAATAATATTTCAGACCGAATTTCAGCTTTTGGTCCTTTTAATAGCCCAATGATCTCTTGGGCGCTTTTGGGCATCTTACCACCATTTTTTTGGTAAGATTTCCATGCCAATGCCCCAAGCCCCGCCAAGCCGCCAATCGTGACAATTTTTCGCCCCGAGCGTGAAGATAATAACAGGGCAAGTGCCCCCGCAGCCGCCCCAGCGCCCACACCTTTTCGTAAGGAATTGCGGCTGATTTCACTGTCGTCTAGGCCCAATTTATCAACCAGATAATTCTCGCCTTTCACGGCAATTTCCCTGCCTTTCTTAGAGAGACCTTTTGTACGCTCTTGGCCCTGCTTGGCCAGTTCACGCCCAGCATTTAAGAGTTGATCGAGAAGTTCTTGTGCGTTGATTTGTGTGTCAGTCATAAATTCCACTTTTTATACCTGAGAGATATTTATCACACATTTAGCACATCCGAAACCCCAAGGTGCAGGGCTACTCATGTTTATTACATCTGAGCAAAAGCCAATTCCAACCTGCTGATTTGATCGGCAACTGTATTGCCTGTCTGGTTGGCAATAGACCCGTAAAGGCTTCGGTCAAGGCGCATAATCCGCTCATATGAAGTTTCAGAACGAGCCAGTAAATCCAAAATAATAGCAGGCAGTTGATTAGCATATTGATTGAGTGGCAATGTATCTGCGGTTTTTGATTTTGATTCGGGTACGAGCCGATATTTATCGGCGCGAGCTTCGGTGCTGGTCATCTCGCCTTCTTTTAACGCCCGTTGCACTAACAACCATGACGCAATTTGCATCAGGCGAGTCGTCAGGCGCATACTTTGACTCGCAAAAACAAGCGCATTACTGCGGTCTAGTCTTTTACTGTCATGACGCCCAGGGCCGTCAAGATAGGCAGCCGTTTCCTCAACCAAATCCATACCTTCTCGAAAGGTTTTTCCAAAAAGTTGCGACGCGGTAAATTCCAAAAGTCGCGCTTCGGCTTGTGGGCCTAATGTATCAACTCTGGATTTTTGAAAACCGCTTTCTGTCCTATCAATCATTTTTCACTCCATGATCACCATCCGCGACCCTATAGGGTCAATTTTGGTTTTAGATTAGTCTGTGTGCCATTATAGCGGCGTTGGTCATACGACTTGCAAAGCTCACGCCAACACCGTCGTAATCTTACTTATTTCTAAAAAAAGTTTCCGCACTTGATAATCCCTGCTTCTTTTTATCCAGTGCAGTCGCCAATCGCACCAATTCGGCTTGCAATATATCTATGCGCTCTTTGATTTGATCTACGGATACGGTGTATAAATCTTCACCCACTTGAAAAGTAGTGCCAAGCTTTCTTAACTCTATATCATCCATCGGTAGGATTCTCCTGAATTCGCTCATATACATCCTGCATATCTTGAACAAATATACGCATTCATAGATAAAAGGCCAAGGAATTGAGCAAAACACTTGAAAAAAATTTAATTCACCCTTAGTATAGGGTTAATTCATGAGTTTAACCGCTAACTGAGTTAAACTTTTTCTACCCCACCCCGCCGAGCGGGGTTTTTTAATGCCCGATTCTGTATGATATATATCCTGCAAAATCAGACACTCTATTGGAGACTATAATGAGCAAAATACTAATGCCAAAAGCAACCGCAGTCTGGCTTGTCGACAACACAGTTATGACATTTGATCAAATATCTGAATTTTGCGGACTACATATCCTTGAAGTCAAAGGCATTGCTGATGGTGATGTTGCGGCTGGCATTCGCGGCGCAGATCCGATTGCCAATGGGCAAATCACACGGCCAGAGATTGAGAAAGCTGAAAAAGATCCTCAATACAAAATGAGGGCGGTGACATTAACACAAAGCCCTATCCTCACATCTACTAAGAAAAAACGCAGAGGCCCCCGCTATACGCCTCTCTCTCGTCGACAAGACCGCCCTGACGCGATTGCATGGATCGTGCGCAATCACCCGGAAATTTCTGATGCACAAATTTCAAAACTCGTTGGTACAACAAAGCCAACCATTAACTCAATCCGTGACCGCTCCCATTGGAAATCCGCCACGATTACGCCTACAGATCCAGTTTCTCTTGGCTTGTGCACACAAATGAGTTTGGACGAAGTTGTGAAAAAAGCCGCTGAAAAATTGGCCAAGCAACAAGCTAAATTAAAACCAGTCGACGGCGGTGAAAATTTACAATCCGTACAGCCTGAAGCCCCCGCAAAAGAAACCGTTAAAGACAGTCCCAAATCCGAACATACATTGGAAAGCCTGTTTAAACCCTCCACATAGGGTGTGAAAAGAGAGAGTTTAATCGTCTTTATTAGACATTACATAATTTAACGCGAGACGACCACCGTCGACAAATATGCATTCTCCA
>JAESQI010000233.1 GCA_016765255.1 Robiginitomaculum sp.
CGCCCCCTTCGCCGCCGCTTCGCGTTGGCACTTCCCCCATAAATAGGGGGAGAAATTATAGAGAGTGTCTGCCATCATCACATCCTAAACACGCCAAATTCAGTTTTGTCCACTGGCGCATTTGCCGCCATGGCAAGCCCCAATCCCAGCACCCGTCTTGTATCCGTTGGCGCAATAATGCCGTCGTCCCACAATCTTGCAGACGCATAATAAGGATGGCCTTCGCGTTCGTATTTTTCCAGTAGTGGTTTGCGAAAGGCTTCTTCTTCCGCCTTGCTCCATTCTTCGCTGCGCCGCTCTTTGCCGTCTCTTGTGATGGTGGCGAGAACGCTTGCCGCTTGCTCACCGCCCATGACAGAAATCCTTGCATTGGGCCACATGAACATCAGGCGCGGCCCATAAGCCCGCCCACACATGCCGTAATTGCCAGCACCGTAGGAGCCGCCAATGACAATGGTGAATTTTGGCACATTTGCGCAGGCTACAGCGGTAACAAATTTAGCCCCGTCTTTGGCAATTCCGCCTGCCTCGTATTTTGAACCAACCATGAAGCCTGTAATATTTTGTAAAAACACAAGTGGAATTTTACGCTTGGCACAAAGCTGGACAAAGTGTGCGCCTTTTAGGGCAGACTCGCTAAACAGCACCCCATTATTGGCGACGATCCCGACTTTATAGCCGTGGATATTGGCAAAACCACATACGAGGGTGTCGCCGTATAGTTTCTTAAATTCGTCAAATTTCGACCCGTCCACAATGCGGGCGATGATTTCGCGCACGTCAAATGGTTTGCGCGTGTCGCTTGGAATAATCCCGAGCAACTCATCCTCGTCATATGCTGGTGCGTCTTCGGAGCCTGTCGGCTCATATGATTTTTCGCTGTCGCCTAGCATAGCAACAGAATTGCGGGCAATAGCGAGAGCGTGTTCATCACTCGACGCCAAATGGTCAACCACACCAGAAGTTTTGGCATGGAGCATGCCGCCGCCTAAGTCTTCGGCGCTAACCACTTCGCCCGTAGCGGCTTTGACTAGCGGTGGCCCTGCGAGAAAAATCGTGCCTTGATCTGCCACAATAATACTCTCGTCCGCCATAGCGGGTACATAGGCACCACCCGCCGTGCACGATCCCATGACCACTGCGATTTGGGCAATGCCTTGGGCTGAAAGTGTGGCTTGGTTATAAAATATTCGTCCAAAGTGTTCTTTGTCTGGGAACACCTCGTCTTAACGCGGCAAATTGGCACCGCCGCTATCGACCAAATATATACACGGCAAATGATTTTCCCGCGCTATTTCTTGGGCCCGCAAATGCTTTTTGACGGTGAGGGGATAATATGACCCGCCCTTAACTGTGGCGTCATTACACACAACCATGACTTCTCGCCCCGACACGCGGCCAATGCCTGCAATCATGCCTGCGGCGGGTACATTGTCTTCGTAAACTTCATACGCTGCAAATTGTCCGATTTCGAGGAACGGCGTCCCAGGGTCAAGCAAACGCTCTACTCGTTCCCGAGGCAGGAGTTTTCCTTTCGCCAAATGCCGCTCTCGTGACCGCTCTGGCCCGCCAAGCGCAATCACTTTCACCTTGGCCCGCAGGTCAGAAACTAGCGCGTTCATAGCCTTAGCATTGGCGCGAAATTCTTCGCTATCTACATTTATTTTAGAACTTAATTTAGGCATAAAAACATCACCGCAATAAATTAAACCATACATACATAAATTCGACCCTTGAGTCAAATAAATTATTATGGTGTGTTGCCGAGGGAGTGATAGGTATAGTTGTGCAATATATAGGTGTTGTTATGGTGCTTCGAATCAAAAGGAAAAAATGATTATGAAGATATTTTATTCATGGCAAAGTGACCTATGCAATTCAACCAATCGCGGGTTTATACGAAAATGTTTAAATAAAGCCATCCAAGAGTTGAAATTGGAGGACGATATTTCAGAGGCCATTCGTGAAGATATACATATTGATCAGGATACAGAAGGTGTTCCTGGTTCACCAGATATTGCAAAAACAATATTAGATAAAATTGATAGATCAGCTATATTCGTAGCCGATATTACACCCATCAAAGAAATCGAAGTAGATGGGCGCAAAAAATCTATCCCTAATCCCAATGTAATGTTGGAGTTAGGATATGCATTGGCAAAATTAGGATCCGAACGCGTGATACTCGTTCTTAATGATGCGCTATGGTGTGGTGATGTCAACATGTTACCTTTTGACTTTAGGTTTAGACGCATCAGCACACGCTACACGCTTGGAAAAGATGAAGAGAAAGCCAAAAAAAATGAAGTAAAATTACAGTTGGTAAAGTCTCTGAAGCTAGCAATTTCCAGTTCTCCAAAATTAACTGAAGCTATACCAAGTACAGCAACGGTATTTAACTATATGAAATGCAGTGAAGCAGATAAGGCTCACTGGAAAACTAAAGATGTAGGTATACAATTATCAGATTATTTTGATGGAGCGCATGATAAGCGTACGAATATTTCGAATTTGGCAAAAGCATATATGCGGATAGTTCCTGCGAATTGGCCTAACGGGATTCCAAAACGCGCTATACTCAGAAAAGAAGAAAACCGTCATAAGCTTATTCCGTTTGGTGATTGGTCTAACATGAATTACGGCCCCAATGATGATGGATATTTATCATATGCAATCTCTAATAATGAGAGTGTGCACAACGCTACGCAGTGGTTTAAAGACAATGGCGAGGTATGGGGGTTTGACGATACAATATGCAATATGAGAGAAAGTGGTACTCGCTACCTTCACCATACGTATGTTGTAAAATGTTGGAAGCGGTTCTTAAACCATATTGCTTATTTAAGAGAACTTGGTTCTTCTGGGCCATTCTCTATTGAAGCAGGAATTTCGAATATTTCGGGGGCAATAATACAAGTGTCTACTCACCGAAATATAACTTGTTTAGAAGACGACATTGTGTTGAAACAAGAAACAGATGGTTCGCCTGTCAGCCTTAATAAATATATCAAGACAATTGCAAATGAATTGGCAGACGCGTTTGGCCTAGAGGGTGAAAACCTTTTTCCTGAACTGTGGCCAAGATAATTACTACAAAACCCCCCTGTTCATCCCCGCGTAGATGGGGCATACAGGAATACGGAGCACACTCACTCTCCGCTATCACCAAATAAAATAATTTGACTTTATAGTCGAAAAATTTACTTTGGTTGTATGCGTGATAACTCATCCCAATCCCCATTCAACCGCGAGCAGCAATACGCGGCCAAGCGCAAAGCTGTAATCTTTGCGGCGGGCGGGGCGTTTCGGAGGCGGGGGTATCATAATACGTCGATGGTGGAGATTGCCAAGTCGCTTGGGCTTTCCAAGGCGGCGCTTTATTATTATGTGAAATCCAAGGTAGAAATTCTTTATGAATGCCATGTGATAGTGTACGGCGCTATGGATGTATGCGTGAAGTCAGTAAAGGGCCAAGGCGACAGTGGACTTGAAAAGCTCAAACTTTTGTACGGAGAATTTGCGTCTCTTTTGACGCGGGACGGCCTTGCTTTGCTTGCAGACGTGGATAGCCTAAAGGGTGATTTTCAAGCCGAAGTTTCAGCGCGGCGGGGCAAGATTGAACGAGCCGTCACGCGGCTGGTTAAAATGGGTATGGCGGACGGCTCGATTAAAAAGGCAGATCCGAAGGTAACGGTTTTCTTTCTAATGGGCGCGCTTAACTGGATGAATGTCTGGTACGAGGCGGATGGACGTATGAGCGGCGAAGTCATTGCGGCCCATTTTGTCGATCAAATGAGCGCGGGAATAAGAGCGTAAATATAATCCTCACCTCGCTAAAGCAGGGTGACGATAGTGATCTATCTTGCGTGCATACAAACCATGCAGTGCTGTATATGTTCTATGTCAGCTAATCTATTGCCAAGTTTTCATAAATGACTAGTGTCGGGGTCTAACGATAATCCAATACAGGAACACTCATGGCCAGCCCCGACCAA
>JAESQI010000234.1 GCA_016765255.1 Robiginitomaculum sp.
GGCCCAGATAATACAGCCGAAAGCTTCGGTAATTTCGCCGCCCCAAGCCCGATTTTTTTATGCTCAACTGTTCGAGTGAGGCCCCGCCGCAAGCGCAAAGCATAATCATCTACAGTGTCAATCAATTCAGCACGAACAGGCACAGCCATTTCAGCCGCCGCCGTTGGCGTAGGACTACGCATATCCGCCACGTAATCGAGCAATGTCCAATCAGTTTCGTGACCAATAGCGCTGATGAGCGGAATGTCGGACGCCGCCGCTGCCCGCACTACATTTTCTTCGTTAAAGCACCAAAGGTCTTCAATGGAGCCGCCGCCCCTTGCAACGATTAAAACATCTGGTTTGGGAACATTCCCTGCTTCATGTATATGGTTAAACCCCGTAATGGCCCCGGAAATTTGAGAAGCGGCTTTATCGCCTTGAACAAGCACGGGCCACACGAGAACCCGCACAGGAAAACGGTCTGAAATTCTGTGTAAAATATCGCGAATGACTGCGCCCGTTGGTGAGGTTATGACGCCAATTGTTTGGGGGAGATATGGGAGTTCACGTTTGCGGCCCTCATCAAATAGACCTTCTGCCGCCAATAGTTTCTTGCGTTTTTCCAACAAGGCCATCAGCGCGCCAACGCCAGCGGGTTCGAGTTTGTCAATGACGAGTTGATATTGGGATCGTCCCGGATAGGTGGATAATTTGCCTTCGACGACCACTTCCATGCCTTCTTCTGGGCGGACAGACAGTCTTGATACTGATCCTTTCCACATGATGGAGGCAATCACAGCTTTGTCATCTTTAACGTCTACATACATATGGCCAGATTTGGCAATAACCACGCGGCCAAGTTCGCCCCGCACCCGCACCCGTCCATAGGTTTCCTCAACCGTTCGTTTGAGGGAAAATGCCAGTTCGGAAACTGAATATTCATGTGCATTTGTCGGCGATGTATCCACGAAAATGTCTTTCTTCTTGGTGTTTGTTCGTTCATATACTGTGCGGGCAATATCACCTAATAAGAAAGACTTAGGATATGAAAATTCTTTTGGTTGGCAGCGGTGGACGTGAACATGCATTGGCGTGGAAAATCAGCCAAAGTCCATTGTGTGAGCATTTAATCTGCGCGCCCGGTAATGCAGGCATTTGCGAAATCGCAGATTGTGCCAATATTCCTGCTGACGATATTGTTGGCCTGATCGGGCTTATCCAGCGTGAAAGTATAGATTTTGTAGTGGTCGGCCCAGAAGCCCCCTTGGCCCTTGGATTGGTAGACGCCTTGACCGAACAAGGCATTGCCAGTTTTGGCCCGACGGAAGCCGCCGCCATGTTAGAGACATCAAAAGCCTTTACCAAAGATTTTTGTACGCGCCACGACATTCCAACCGCCCGCTATGACGTGTTTACTGAACTGCTTGATGCCAAAAAATACTTAGGCGAAATGAGCGCGCCTTATGTGATAAAAGCAGATGGCCTCGCGGCTGGGAAAGGTGTGGTCATTGCAGAGAGCAAAGCAGAGGCCGAAACAGAACTCGAAGAATTTTTCTCGGGAAAATTTGGCGACGCTGGGACATGCGTGGTTATCGAAGAATTTATGACCGGCTTTGAAATTTCTTTCTTCGCTATATCAGACGGAAAATCCGTCCTGCCATTGATCGAAGCCCAAGACCATAAACGTGCATTTGACGGCGATAAAGGGCCAAATACGGGCGGTATGGGAGCGTATTCGCCTGTACCCGGATTTGACCAAGCCATGTCCAAGCGCGTGATGACAGAGATCATTATCCCTACCATCGAAGGCATGGCCAAAGAAAACGCACCCTTTGTTGGCGTTTTGTTTGCAGGCCTGATGATGACCGGCAGCGGCCCTAAATTGATCGAATATAATGTCCGGTTTGGGGACCCGGAATGTCAACTCCTCATGCGTCGTTTAGACAGTGACATATTGGAAATTTTTATCGCCGCCAGTCAGGGAAAACTTAAATCCCTCCTCGCGCCAAAATGGAATAAAAATCCAGTGGTCAATGTTGTGTTGGCCGCCAAAGGATACCCCGGAAAATATAAGAAAGGCACGAAAATAATAGGCGTCGACGCCGCTAATTTGTTGGACGGTGTGCAGGTTTTTCACGCAGGCACACGCCGCGCCGATGATGGCAGTTTACAAGCCTCAGGTGGACGCGTTCTCAACATCACTGCCGAAGGGAAAACCATTGATCAGGCTGTCGCCCGCGCCTATAGTGCTATTGACGAAGTTATAGAATGGCCGGACGGATTTTGTCGGCGCGATATTGCCAAACAGGCTTTGTAAACTAAATATTTAAGGGGTGAGTTATGAAAAAATTGAGTTTATTATTATTGGCGGGCATTGCATTATTTTATCCGTCATCAACTCATGCTCAAGCCATTGAGGGCGATGTCACCCTCATCCATGCAGGACAGGTTTTAGCAATTCCTGGAAACCCAGTACGCACGAACCAAACCATAAAAATTATCGGCGACGAAATCGTTTCAATAACCTCTGGGTACACCACCAAACCCAATGCAAGGATGATCGATTTAAAAGATAAATTCGTCTTGCCGGGCCTGATCGACAGCCATGTGCATTTGCGTATGGAATTTAATCCCAATATCAGGCTTGACCGCGTGACCAAACGCCCTGCCGACGGCGCTTATGATGCATATGCCAATGCGCAAAAGACCATTATGGCAGGCTTTACGACTGTGCAAGATGTCGGCGGGCCCGAAGCAATTTTCGCCTTGCGCGACGCGATCAATAGAGGTGTCATTGATGGCCCGCGCATTCGCGCCTCTGGCCCATCCCTCTCCCCAACAGGCGGGCACGGGGACACGCATGGCTACCGTACCGATATTTTGGAATTGTTTCATTCACCCACCATATGCAACGGCGCAGATGATTGCAGGCGTGCCGCCCGCGCCGCCATAAAATCAGGCGCGGATGTGATTAAAATCACCGCAACAGGCGGCGTCCTCTCCAATACTTCTGCTGGAACCGAACAACAGTTTTTTAATGACGAACTTGAAGCCATTGTTGAAAGCGCCGCTAAAATGGGCCGCAAAGTCACCGCCCATGCCCACGGCAAAACGGGGATTGATAGCGCTTTAAAAGCAGGCGTGAAATCCATCGAACACGGCACGTACTTAGACGCAGAAACAGCGCGCTTGTTTAAAAAGCACAAAGCCGTCCTTATCCCAACCGTTCTGGCGGGCATGACCGTGGTTGAATGGGCTAAAACCAATAATTGGCTGCCACCCGCTTCGAAAGAAAAAGCGCTTATCATTGGGCCTAAAATGCTCAACATGCTGACAATCGCTCACAAAAATGGAGTCACCATTGCCTTTGGTACAGATACAGGGGTTTCCAAGCACGGCGATAATGCCCGCGAATTTGGCTATATGGTCGAGGCAGGCATGAGCGAAATGGAAGCCATTGTCGCCGCCACAGTCACTGCCTCAAAGCATCTGGAAATGGGAGATAAAATCGGCACATTAGAGCACGGTAAATTTGCGGACTTGATCGCAGTTGACGGCGATCCCCTCACCGATATCACAGAACTTTATGACGTTGATTTCGTCATGAAGGGTGGGAAGATATTTAAAAACGAAGATTAGCGTTTAACCTCAGTTCTTATTCCCCACCCCGCTTTATCGAGTGTGGTGGGCGCGTAGCGGTCGGAGGGGGAACCCGTTTACTGGCAACTGGAGACAACTGAAACCTTGCCCCCCTCCACCCTTTCAGGGCACCTCCCCCACAAGTGGGGTGAGGAATACAGGGGGTTTTATTTATTTCGTTTTGGCCTTAAAAACATGCGGTGAGTGACAAGGGCTACGCCGCTGAGGGCAAAGAGTAATGCGCAAAATGATAAAAGCTTCAGCCACCATAAATTGATATTATCCCGCTCCTTATAATCCATAATATGCAGCATCCACATAAAATCAAATGCCCGCCAGAGCCGCGTTCGGACATTAACCAGCTCACCCGTAATCGGCGAAATATAAAGCCGCGTTGCCGCATTATCATCATATGTCACTTGCCAAATGGGTGATTGTTTTCGAAAATCCTTGGGCGCTTTATCAAATAAAACCACCGTATTTATATCCGCGTCTCCAAGGTAATACCGCCCTGCCGCCGCCGTGATTAGGCCTTCACTTAAGCCCGTCCAAATTTTTGCGGGATTTCCTGAGATATATGTTTTGTCCACACCATTATCAAATTCCCACACAGGCGTGCCAAGTGCTGAACGCAAATGAACACCGTTGAGGTTACGAACGAGACAGGCATTTCTTTGCATTGGGTGGCAATACAATTCTCTCTGGTTTTCAGCATAAAGATTATAAACCTCAGAAAAAGGGGCCGTTTGCTCCATGTTTAGCGTCCAAGCGTGTTTCGTGGCCATATGGTCACCATGTACTTTATCAATGTTAAAAAAGCTCATGAAAAAACCACTGGCAAACCACACGACAATTTGTATCCCGAGCACGAGCCCCGCCCATTTGTGAATACGGGTCAATATGCGCCAAAATTTATGCTTTGCGACCATTCTTTTCCTTACCTCTTTTCACCAAGACTGCAAAGGGATATAAACCCATATGTCCTTTAACATACTCGCAGTCATCTTATGTGCCGCCCTCATCACCGCCTGTATTTCTGGTATTTTTGGCATGGCGGGCGGTCTCATATTTATGGGAGTCCTCGCCAGCTTTATGGGCGTCGTTGAGGCCATGGTCGTGCACGGCATTGTGCTAAGTATTTCCAATTCATACCGCGCTTATCTTTTACGAAACTTTATCCGCTGGGATATTTTTTGGAACATGGGCATTGGCGCCCTGCCCGCTCTTGGCCTGCTCGCCTTCATTGCATTTATACCGTCCAAAGGCATGTTGTTTTTGTGCTTAGGTCTCCTCCCCATTTTACTCTGGGTGCCAAAAAACTGGTTTTCCTTTGACGCGCAAAAACCTCTGCACGCCATATTTTGCGGGTTTTGTGTCACAGGGCTTAATCTGGTCGCAGGGGTTGCGGGGCCTGCTCTCGACATGTTTTTCGTGCGTACCAATATGCCTAGAGAGCAAATCGTCGCCACTAAGGCCGTGACCATGTTCTCGTCTCATATGATGAAAATCATCTATTTTGGCATTCCGCTTCTACAGGCAAATGGCGGAGGGCATTTTCCGCCGCTCTGGTTTTTTGCCGCCGCCCTGCCCCTGACTATGCTGGGCACATTCACAGGCACAAATATCCTAAAACGGTTGAGTGACATCGGATTTCGAAAATACACAAAATGGCTCGTGAGTTTGGTTGGGCTAATTTATGTGGTTAGGGGGATTGCTCTTCTGGGTTAGATACACCGTGCTATGCACCACAAACTTTACAACCCAGCGAGAATTGTTAAGATGATAAAGATTGGGGGACATATGCGGTTTTTAATTTTCATCTTAACTGTTGCCTTATTGAGCATCTCTACGGCGCAAGCAAAAATACCCAGCGAAGTCATAAAGCCCTATAAAGCCTATAGCGCCGCTCTCAAGGCGGGTGACAAAAACGAAATAAAACGCACCGCAAAACTCGCATGGCAACAAGCAGAAATCCATATGGGGATCATAAAACCACAGGGGATTTGGCGCAAAACTACGCGGACGCCTTAAATGCTACCTATAGTATAGACCGTAGAAAAGCCTATCTACGCAATATTGAACTTGCACATTTACATACAGAACATGCACTAGAAATACAATTAGAGCGACAAATTAAAATGGCCGAAATGGGTTATTTTTTTCAGTTTAAAGGACGGAAGTATTTTCGAAAGGATATAAATTTAGCGTCTAGATTCGTTAAAAAAATGGGTTTACAGGCTCAGTCTATGACGGTGAGGTTGGAAACTCTTAATGCTCTAAATTTGTATAGTATAGGGAGGATAGACAAAGCTATACGCCAGATAGACACTGCCTTAGACATTTTTTCGAAAGCCCCAGATGTGGGAATATCAATTTATCCTTATATTGCAAAACTATATAAAGCCGATTTTTTAAAGCTAGACAAGCAAAACATAGCGGCCCTACTACAATATCAATCCGTAATGCAAAATGTAAAAGGCAAGCTGCCCAGTGACCATCCTTTTGTCGCCAAAGCCTTTAGGAAATGGATAGGTTTGCGCTTTGAGATCGAAGAAAATGGTCGGCTTGCTGAAGCTGAGGCAGCGGGCATGTGCGAATGTTGGCCCTTTGAAGATTATAACAGCCAGTTACAACCAATAAGACGGTTTCCACCAAAAATGCCGTCTGGCACACAACGTTCTGGGCATGTAATTGTCAAATATGATGTAAACGACGCAGGCAAAGTCACCAAGATTGAGATCGTCGGTTCTACGTCCAAACTATTGAATCATCCTCAATCATCGCTGTAAAAAAGTGGATATTTAGCCCCAAACGTGAAGGGGAAAAAGGCGGTATAAGAAATGGTATAATTACACGATTAGTTTATCGCCTATTAGACGAAGATGGAGATGCTATACTTAAATAGCAAAAATATTACTAGCCCCAACAAGTATTTCGCTTGTATTAAGTCGTCTTTTTTCGATCAAACCATGTGAATAGGCCAACGCCGAGCATTGTGATGGCGGTGCCGATGGCGTCGATAGGGCCGAAGGGTTCGCCAAGTAGTGTTACAGCCAACAAAATGGTCGAGAGTGGGCTAATCATGCCGATCACAGCAACCATTTGCGCACCAATCCGCCCCAAGGCAACATTGATCAAAAATGAGGGTAGCAAGGTCGAGATGAGAGCAATCCCCAGCCCAATCATCCATATTTCCTGTGGTTGGGCGAGGAGATTGTCTATATTGCCACGGCTAACACTTTGCAGGGTAAATTGCACAACTATGCCAAACCCTGCGGCGAGCATAGCGACACAGGTAAATAGAGAGGCTCCGAATTTTTTAATTTGCGCCCCCGCCAAAAGCTGAAACAGAGCAAATGAAATGGCGGCTCCTAACACCAAGACCGTCCCTAAAGATACTTTGTCGCCTGTTGCAATTGAGCCTTGCACAAAAATAAGCGCCAGACCCAAATATGCTATCCCCATAAAGGCAATGCTGCGAAGGCGCATTTTTTTACCAAAGAACAACGCGCCCAAAATCATGACAAAGGCTGGATATGTAAACAGGATCAATCGCTCTAACTGGGCCGTAATATATTGCAAACCTGTAAAATCGAGCAAA
>JAESQI010000235.1 GCA_016765255.1 Robiginitomaculum sp.
AATAACACAAAATCGTCAAACTGTGTTACTCTTGGCGCGCTGCCCATTTCGATCAATCCATCTTGAATTATTGTGATGATCGACATAGGAAGTTCCAAGAGATGCTCGCCATTTCTAGGCGCGCCCTGCGATTTGAAAGATTTTCCAGCTTGTTTCTTCATCTCTATGTGGCCACCCAACACCCAAGCTATGTCGTGCGTATTGGCAAAAGTAGCGACACGGTTAATGGACGATTTGAATTCTTGCGCTTTACCACATTGAAAATAGAGCCGCCCAGGATAGATTACGTCTCCGCTAAAAAGAACACTTGTCTCCTCGTCAAACACCATGACGTGTGATGCGTGGTGGCCGGGGGTTGGAAGTATTTCGACTGCGCGGTTTCCAAGGTTAAACAACGCCGTCTGCGTTGGCCAGTTGTCTAAACCGAAGAAGGCAGCAACATCGTCGGGTGTATGGCCAATCACGACTGTATTTGGCCGGTCTTCAAAACCAGAATCGCCACCAACATGGTCGCCGTGGCCGTGCGTGTGCATGACGACAAGTGAGATATTTTCTCGTCCTGTTTTTACGAGCCAGTTTTCAATCTGCTTGTCAATTTCAGTACGAAGGTCAACACCCTCTACGCCAGTATCAATTAAGAGTGCCTTTTCCTCTCCGAAAATTAGATACATGAATGGTGCTTCAAAGCTTGTTCTAAGGGACTGGCGGATTACGAATGTATTTGTATCGATCTGCTGAACCTGAATTGTAGGCTCGTGTGCATTTTCACCGCTGTTCCAAGCTTTAGAAAATATTTTGGACTGATGTCGTGGCTCGCTAAGGTTTGTAGTCTGACAAGCTGACATGATACCAAGAGCCATTAAACTGAGAATAAGTGAATTGTGGATCCGCATAATAGTTTCTTTCAATCTGATTTAGGTAGTGAACTATTTAGGTTGTTTTATATTTTGCAGATCAACAGCTTTCACACGTTGTAAAAGCGTATTGCCAGTGAGCGCTGCCATCGCCTGTTCAGTCGCAGAGATCAGGTCGCAGTCAATATCTTTGAACAGAGTTTCAAATGCAATATCTGCCAAGGCAAGACGAGTTTGTAATTGTTTGAATTGTCTGGTGCCTTTGGCCGTCAGCATCAGAATTTTTCTACGGCCATCTTTGGGGTCGCTGACACGTTTAATGATTTTCATGCCCAGTAATAATTCAATACGCTGCGTGACAAGCTGGTGTGGTTGATTAAGCGCGATAGCGATGTCCGCTGCAGAAATTTTGCCCTTTTCGCCAATCATTAAAACTATCGATACTGACCTTGACGGAAAATCTATACCTGCATCCAGTAGCATTTGCATTCCCTGTTCATTAATAATGTCGATAAGTCGGCCTAATAAATTGGCTAGAAATACGCCTCGTAATTGATGTGTATCGGTGTAGGTGTTTGGTGTCATGAGCTCGCCCTATATATACAACCAATTGTACAATTAGTTGTATATATGTGATATGTCAAGCGCTATTTCTTTATGGCGATAATTATAATAGTTGCATGGGGTATATGAGGGGTGAAGGGATTAGCCGCCGATCAATCCCACAATTTTATATTTGCCTTGGGTGGTCAGTTCGACTTGCATATCTGTGTCGGTTTTATTTTTCCAATACCAACCATGATGACCATCAAAGGGGGCTGTAAACAAGCCTTTCACAGATTTTGTTGTGCCTATGGTAGAAGCTCTCATAATAGCCTTTTACGCCGCCCTTTTGTTCGCCGTGAAAATCATAAAATAGAGCTGCGTCTTGCACGCTCCATGAATATTGAAGCTTTTCGCCCTGCTTGATATTGAATTTATACTCTACGCCTTTGCCCGCAGGAACATGAACAATGACGACATCTTTTGTATAGTCGCTCATGTCTTTGGTGGTGTAGACGATTTTCCCCTGTGTGTCGGAACTTTGTGTCTCTTTGGGAGCATTGCCCGAAAGCGCTGTCAATCCAAGAGCGCGGCCTATGCCTGTTGGATCAATATTATATTCCGCTGGTAGTATAAAACAAACCGAAATGATCGCGGCAATGACAGCGGCAATCGCGCCTGCTTTACCCAAGGTTTTTTTGGATTGCACAGGAATTTGTGCAGGAATTTGCATTTCACTCATCATCACTCCTTAAGGCTCGGCGCCTAATTTACGCGGTAAAATAACCGGTCATTTGATAAATAATCAACATAAATCCAGCGCTGATTAAAACTGTATTGGTCGCCACCGACCATTTTAGAAAACTTTGTGAATGCCGCCAAAATCCGATCAAAATGAGAATAATTCCAAGCGCCATGATTTGCCCGATTTCCACCCCGACATTAAACGCCAACAAGTTTGGCAGTAGACCGTCTTTGGGAAAATCAAACTCTTGTAATTTCGCTGCCAAGCCAAACCCGTGAAAGAGGCCAAAAATAAGAACAGCAAGTTTTGTGTTGGGTTGTACATTAAATATTCGCTTAAACCCGCCTAAATTATCAAAGCCCTTATAGACAATTGAAAATCCGATAATAGCGTCAATAAGATACGGGTTTATGGAAATGGAATTAAGCACGCCAAATAACAAGGTCAGGCTATGGCCAATGGTAAAAAAACTAACATAGGTTAAGATGTCTTTGGGGCGATAGAGAAAAAAGATGACCCCAACCAAAAACAAGAGATGATCATAGCCAGTCACCATGTGCTTGGCGCCAATATATAAAAATGGAAAAATCGCCGCGCCCGGATGGTTGGCGATAAATTGTTTGGTGTTCTCGTCAACCCCGTGGGCAAAGCTGGTTGTAGAGAGTAGCAGGGTGGCCAAGACGACAAAGATACTCAACAGCAATTTGTTTTTTATTTGCATATTTCCAACTACATAATTAATGCTAGATCCGCAATTGATATTTTTTTGGGCAGCGAGGTTTAGGTCAATGGCGGTTTTTTTGTTCAAATAAAATCGCAGTATGAAGGTCTTCATGGCAGCTTAGCTCGGCTTTCATTTGGGATATGACAAGCGAAACCATGGCATTCGCGATTTTAATGCCTGGCCCCTTTGCCGTTTTTAAAAACTTTAAAGTTTCTTGCTCGCGTATAATTTCCGCGTTTAAAAACCCCTCTCGGGTTTTAAATTGTTCGTTTATTGTGCTGATCTCAGCAAGATGGGCAAGGGCAGTCCATGTGATAAATGGGGTCGGCGGGCGTTGATTGATCCACTCTTCACGTTCCAGTGCGTCTTGCATTGTTTTGCGCGCATGCTTTGCGGGTTTGTAGATCGTGCGGCGCGGCCCGAGAGACGGATTTGTATCTGCTACGGGAACGATATGGCCTGACTTAGCCATTTTACGCAGCGAATAATAAACCTGCGGAATTGAAATCCTGGCCCAATCTTCAACGTCAGACGCTTCCAGTTTTTTCACCAATTCATAGCCGTGCAATGGCGGATGCCCAAGTAATACAGCGAGGACAACGAGGTCAGCTGTGGTAATTTTTTGGGGCTTACTCATTTTAAAACTCAAACTCTATTTCCCTTTTATCTTGACTCAATTCGCAATGATGTGC
>JAESQI010000236.1 GCA_016765255.1 Robiginitomaculum sp.
AGTCACGAGGAAGCAGGGATAGGTTTCGGCGCGTTAAGCGATTTAAGCGACCCTAAGCCTGCCACCCTCGCCCATCATATATCCAAAATGCAAGCGGGCGGAATTATCAAGTCTAAACAAATCGGAAACGGGACAGTTTTTACGGCTAACCTAACGACATTGCGGGCAAGTTTTGATACAGTTTTAAAGGTGACATAAAACCTATAAATCAAGCAACATCCGTTCTGGATCTTCGAGGCAATCTTTCACGCGGACAAGGAAAGTAACCGCGCCCTTTCCGTCGACAATCCGGTGATCATATGACAGAGCCAAATACATCATCGGGCGGATAACGATTTGATCATCAACTACAACCGCCCGTTTTTCGATTTTATGCATACCAAGAATGCCAGATTGCGGTGGATTGAGAATGGGCGAGGACATGAGCGAGCCGTAAACACCCCCGTTAGAAATGGTGAACGTTCCGCCGCTCATATCGTCCATTGAGAGTTCGCCGTCGCGGGCCTTTTTACCCAGTACGCCAATCCCTTTTTCAATGCCCGCAAGCGAGAGCGTATCCGCATCTCGAAGTACAGGCACAACCAAACCTTTGTCCGTACCAACTGCTATAGAAATATCGTAATAATTTTTATAAATAACATCCGTACCGTCAACTTCAGCATTGACAGTCGGAACATCTTTTAAGGCCGTGACGCAGGCTTTGACAAAAAAGCTCATAAAACCGAGTTTCACCCCGTGTTTATCAATGAACACCTGTTTATATTTCTTACGCATTTCCATAATATTACTCATATCCACTTCATTATAAGTGGTCAGCATCGCGGCTGTATTTTGAGCGTCCTTCAAGCGGCGCGCAATCGTTTGACGCAGGCGCGACATACGCACACGTTCTTCTCTTGAGCTGATTTGATGAGGTGCAGATTGCGTAACAATCGGCGCAGGCGCAGCAGCTTTTGGGGCAGGCTTCGCAAAAAGCGCGTCCCCTTTGGAAATGCGTCCGTCTTTGCCAGTTCCAGAGATTGCTCCCGCGTCTAAACCTTTCTCTTTGATGATCCGCGCCGCAGACGGCATCGGGTCTTTTATTGTTTTTGAGACTTTTGAAGTCACAGACCTTGGCGTAGTGGCAGCAACACCTCCCGTAGTCAGAACCCCCAGAGTTGCGCCGATCAACGCCACTTCACCTTCAGCAATAAGGATTTCGGACAGAACCCCAGCACTCGGAGCCACAAGTTCTTGGGCCGCTTTATCCGTTTCAAGTTCCACCAAGGCTTCGTCCTTAGCTACAATGTCACCGACAGCTTTGAGCCATTGTGCAACTGTGACTTCTGTCACACTTTCCCCAACATTGGGTACATCAATATTTGTACTATTGCCGCTGGATTTAATGTCAGGTTTTGCTTTTGCCTCTGTCACAGTTTTTGTAGGGCTTGCCTTTGCATCTGCCGCCGATAATTTAGCAATCAAAGTCCCAATCGTGGCATTCTCACCCTCGCCCACCAATATTTCCGTGACCACACCGTCTTCGGGGGCGACCAGCTCTTGGGCGGCCTTATCAGTTTCAAGTTCAACCAGAACTTCGTCTTTCTTGATGCTATCGCC
The DNA here is from genome assembly GCA_016765255.1 of Robiginitomaculum sp. Lineage (GTDB taxonomy): Bacteria > Pseudomonadota > Alphaproteobacteria > Caulobacterales > Maricaulaceae > Robiginitomaculum_A. Next base: position 1,600 of record JAESQI010000236.1, read on the forward strand.
AACTTTTTTATACCACCTAGCAATCGTCACTTCTGTAACACTTTCGCCAACATTTGGAACTTTAATATCTGTCATAATCTAAACCTACTCAATTTCATTTTGTGGCAAAGGCAGCGTCTAATATCGCCTGCTGCTCGGCTTTATGTTTACTGGCAATTCCTGTGGCCGTAGACGCGCTTAACTTGCGCCCAATATAGGCCGGCCTTGGGTGTTTTGCGTTAATAGCAATCAAGGTTTTTTCCAAAAAATCTTCTATATATTGCCACGCGCCCATATTGCGCGGCTCTTCTTGGCACCATATAAATTCTGCATTGCTAAACCGCGATAATTCTTCCTTGAGCGCGTCTCCCGGATAGGGAAATAATTGCTCGACACGCATAAGATAGACATCATTGATTTTTAAGCGTTCACGTTCTTCAAACAAATCATAATAGACTTTGCCAGTACACAGAAGCACGCGTTTGATTTTATCGTCCTTGACCAAACGCACTTCGCCGTCCCACGGATTATATTCCGCGTCGTCCCAGAGCAAACGGTGAAAACACGATCCCGGGCCCATTTCGGCGAGTGTGGAAACACACCGCTTATGACGTAGTAATGATTTTGGTGTCATGACCACGAGGGGTTTACGGAAATTACGGGTCACTTGCCGCCGCAAAACATGAAAATAATTGGCAGGCGTCGTGATATTTACCACCTGCATATTATCCTCGCCGCAAAGCTGAAGGTAGCGCTCTAACCGCGCTGAGGAATGTTCTGGCCCTTGTCCCTCATATCCGTGCGGTAAAAGCATGACCAGCCCCGACATACGCAACCATTTTTGCTCGGCAGATGAAATAAACTGATCCATCATTACCTGCGCTCCATTGGCAAAATCACCAAATTGTGCTTCCCACAAAACGAGCGCTTTCGGTTCGGTTAAAGAAAATCCGTATTCAAACCCAAGCACCGCATATTCGGACAACATGGAATCAAGGACTTGGTAATATTCTTGTCCGTCTTCGATGTTATTTAGCGGTGTGTAACGCTCTTCCGTGTCTTGGTGGACAATATGGCTATGTCGTTGGGAGAATGTACCGCGCCCGCTATCTTGGCCAGACAAACGCACAGCGTGACCTTTTACCAACAATGTCCCAAAGGCCAAATGCTCGGCCAACGCCCAGTCAATATTGTTCCCGTCGTTAATTTTTTTACGGCGAGCATTGATCAACTTTTTCAAAGTCCGGTGGCAGCCTGAACCTTCTGGAATGGTGGTAATCCGCTCACCAATATGTTTGAGGTTCTTAATGGCAACCGCCGTATCGCCCCTGCGTTTATCATCAGCGTCTGGAAGTTGAATTCCCGACCAGACACCAGCCAGCCAGTCCGGCTCTTTGGTTTTAAAAGATTTAGCCGTCTCAAACTCTGCCTCTAGAAAGCCGTAAAATTTCTCGCGCATGGCTGTGTATTTGGCTTCGCTAATTGTCCCATTAGCAATCAACCGCTCCCCGTAGACATCTCGTGTGGATTTTTTCCCCTTAATGGTTTTATACATTATGGGTTGGGTGAAACTGGGATCATCTCCCTCATTATGACCGTAGCGACGATAGCAAATAAGATCGAGCACCACATCTTTGCCAAAGGTTTGGCGATATTCCGTTGCCACACGGGCGGCAAAAACCACGGCTTCAGGATCATCACCATTAACGTGAAAAATCGGAGTTTCTACCATCATAGCAACGTCCGTTGGGTAAGGTGTGGACCGTGAAAAATGCGGCGATGTGGTAAAGCCGATTTGGTTGTTGACAATCACATGCATGGTGCCACCCGTTTTATAACCAAGCAATCCAGACAGACCAAAACATTCGGTAATGATCCCCTGCCCTGCAAAAGCAGCGTCCCCATGCAAGAGACAAGCCATGACCTTCTCGCCTTGAACACTTTCGTGGGTCTCTTGCATCATTTGCTGCTTGGCGCGAGTTTTACCAATGACAACGGGATTAACCGCTTCCAAATGAGAAGGGTTAGGTGCAAGAGAAAGATGCACTTCATTGCCGTCAAATTCACGGTCGGATGATGCGCCAAGGTGATATTTCACATCGCCTGAGCCAAAATCATCAGCCCCTGCGCTGACACCGCCAAGAAATTCAAAAAATATCGCCTGATAGGATTTTTCCAATACGCAAGCCAGCACATTTAGACGTCCTCTATGCGGCATACCAAAATTGATATCCTTAACCCCCATGGCCCCACCAACTTTGATAATTTGTTCAAGGGCAGGGATCAAGCTTTCAGCCCCGTCAAGGCCAAAGCGTTTCGTGCCCGGATAGCGTTTTTGCAACAAATCTTCAAAGGCTTGCGCTTCAATCAGTTTTTGTAATATTGCCGTGCGGCCTTCGGGTGTGTAGGAAATTTCTTTGCCAACCCCTTCTATACGTTCCTGCAACCAGCGTTTTTCATCGGGATCAGAGACATGCATATATTGCACACCAAATGTCGAACAATATGTGCGGTGCAGAATTTCCAAAATCTCGCGTAAACTTGCTGTTTTAAGCCCAAGCATATTATCGATGAAAATAGGGCGGTCATAGTCCGCCTCGCTAAATCCGTATGTGGCTGGATCAAGCTCGGGATGTGGCTCACGCTTAACGAGACCTAATGGATCAAGATCACCAATTAAATGCCCCCGTATTCGGTAAGCCCGAATAATCATTAAGGCCCGCAAACTGTCTTTTGTTGCTTGCTGTATGTCAGCTTGGCTCGCAGACGGCGACTGCATTTTTATTTTTGCAGATATGTCTTGTTCTGGCCACTGCCCCGTAAGCGCAGACGTCCACTCACCGCCTTCGTCTTGAGGCCAATCTTTACGTTGCCACGATGGGCCATTAGCCGTTTTTTGCACATCCGATATATCCTCGCCAAGGGCGGCAAAGTAAGCGCGCCAACTTGGGTCAACAGAGTTAGGGTTTTTCGTAAACTTCGCCTGCATTTGTTCAAGGTATTGGGTATTGGCCCCGTCAAGATACAATGTGTCCAGAAAATCCTGATTTGCCTTTGAGCGTGGTTTTATCGTCATGAACTTACTCTGATCTGGTTTTCAAATGTACCCTACATTACGCATATAGATATTACTTAGCCTTTAAGGACATCCATCAAAGTCACACCCAATTTAGCAGGTGAAGGTGATACTGTCACGCCCGCAGCCTCAAGCGCGGCTATTTTATCATCTGCCCCGCCCTTACCACCAGACACAATCGCGCCCGCATGGCCCATGGTTCGGCCCGGTGGTGCCGTTCGCCCTGCAATAAAGCCTACAACTGGTTTGGAGCGTCCTTTTTTGGCTTGATGAGCCAAATATTCCGCTGCTTCTTCTTCCGCAGAGCCGCCAATTTCGCCGATCATAATAATGGATTTAGTTTCGTCGTCGCCGAGGAATAAATCCAGTACATCAATAAAATTAGTCCCGTTGACTGGGTCGCCGCCAATGCCCACCGCCGTAGTTTGACCAAGGCCAACTTGGGTGGTTTGGTAAACGGCCTCGTAAGTCAAAGTGCCCGAACGAGACAC
>JAESQI010000237.1 GCA_016765255.1 Robiginitomaculum sp.
AGTGGTGGAAACTAAAACTCATCTGATTGGCATAGAAAGCAAGCGGTTTGAACCGTTTAGGGATAGTAAAACAGCGGTGTTTAAGCCTCCGTATTGGCGTGAGGTTTGGGGCGATAATATGACTGGTTATGAATATCTTCGGGACAGACTTCATGAGCGTAAATTGATATACAAACATCTTGATGCGGCACAATTGGTAAAACATGCCTTTGGATTACGCACGCAAGGGTGCAAGCGAGACTTAAAGCCAGTCCTTGCCTATATTTATATAGAAACGATTGGTGAGAAACCTGTAAAAATTAGCCAAGATATGATTGATTTACATCGCTTGGAAATTAGCGATTTTTCTCGCCGTGTTGCTAATTGTGAAGTCTCATTTATCGCGTTTTCTTATTCTGAATGGTTAGCTTCATTAACGGGAGCAACATTTGAACACGCAAAGCGCGTTGCTGATAGGTTTAATTTATAATTGTACGCTGTGATATTATAATAGGTGTAAAAATTTATGAAGGCGATCAACAAGTGCCTGATTAAGATATGCACTTATAACTATGCCTACATTCAGTATATTTCAGACCTGTTGGCGACCCTCCTTAACTTCCGCTCTTTCCCGCGTCGGCGGGAATCCATTTGGTAATATAGAATTACGCTGGCTTAGTTAGGTTTGTGTCTTGGTTAAAATATGGATTCCCGCCGACGCGGGAAAGAGCGGAATGTGAGAGGTAAATCTGTGTGTTCATGAACACAATATATCCAAACCCTGCAAAAATGCACAAAAAACATACAAATTTGCATCCATTTGGCTAAACCCCCTTGCAGGTGTGAAAATCCCTCCCATATGGCGGGTAACGAACACTTTTTTGTGAACTTACTTAAATTCGCGGCCCTGTGGAAAATTAGGCCGCACATATTGGAGAAAAATTATGGCTAAAGTCATTGGTATTGATTTGGGAACCACCAATTCCTGTGTTGCGGTTATGGACGGCGATAAGCCCCGCGTACTCGAGAATGCAGAAGGCCAGCGCACGACCCCGTCCGTTGTTGCGTTCACCGAAGGCGGCGAACGTCTTGTGGGTCAACCTGCGCGCCGCCAAGCGGTAACCAACCCTGATTATACATTCTTTGCTATTAAGCGCCTGATCGGCCGCCCATTTACTGATCCTATGGTCAAGAAAGACGCGAAACTTGTGCCTTACGAAATTGTCAAAGGTAAAAACGGCGACGCCTATGTAAAGGGCCCTGAAAAATCCATGTCACCTGCCGAAGTCTCCGCGATTATTTTGCAAAAAATGAAAGAGACAGCTGAGACATTCTTGGGCGAAAAAGTCACCCAAGCTGTGATCACGGTTCCCGCATATTTTAACGATGCTCAACGCCAAGCAACAAAAGATGCTGGTAAAATTGCTGGCCTTGAAGTCTTGCGCATTATAAACGAGCCAACGGCAGCTGCCCTTGCTTATGGTATGAATAAAGAAGACGGCAAAACCATCGCAGTTTACGATCTCGGTGGCGGTACATTTGATGTCTCTATCCTCGAAATCGGTGACGGTGTGTTTGAAGTGAAGGCCACAAACGGCGATACATTCCTCGGCGGTGAAGATTTTGACATGCGCATTGTTGAATATTTTGCGGACGAATTTAAAAAAGAAAACGGCATTGATTTAAAAACCGATAAATTGGCCTTACAACGCCTTCGCGAAGAAGCGGAAAAAGCCAAGAAGGAATTATCGTCTGCCAGTGCTTACGAAGTCAACTTGCCGTTTATTACGGCGGACGCGTCCGGCCCGAAACATCTTAATATGAAACTGACCCGCGCTAAGCTAGAAGCTCTGGTGTCTGACCTTGTCAAACGCACCATCGCACCGTGTAAGAAAGCCTTGGCGGACGCGGGCCTGAAAGCTGCCGATATTGACGACGTAGTCGTGGTCGGCGGCATGACCCGCATGCCAATGGTACAAGAGGCCGTGTCTAAATTCTTTGGTCAAGCCGTCAACAAATCTGTCAACCCTGACGAAGTGGTCGCCATGGGCGCCGCTATTCAAGCGGGTGTTTTACAAGGTGATGTTAAAGACGTTTTGCTCCTCGACGTAACGCCTCTGTCCCTCGGTATTGAAACCGAAGGCGGTGTGTTTACCCGCATGATTGACCGCAACACAACTATACCGACCAAGAAATCGCAAATTTATTCAACGGCGGCTGATAACCAAGCGGCTGTGACCATCCGTGTCTCCCAAGGTGAGCGCGAAATGGCGGCGGATAATAAACTGCTGGGTCAATTTGATCTGGTGGGTATTCCGCCAGCGCCTCGCGGCCTACCGCAAATCGAAGTCACCTTTGATATTGACGCCAATGGCCTCGTGAATGTATCGGCCAAAGACAGCGCGACTGGCAAGGAACAGCAAATTCGTATTCAAGCCAGCGGTGGACTAAGCGACGCTGATATCGAAGCTATGGTCAAAGACGCCGAGAAAAATGCAGATAGTGATAAAGAGCGCCGCGCTCTGGCTGAAGCCAAAAACCAGGCCGAAGGTCTGGCCCACAAAGCCGAGAAAGACTTGGAAGAGCACGGCGGTACGTTGGAAGAAACCGATAAAGAAAATATCGAAACCTTGATTAAAGAAGCTCGCGAAGTGGCGACAGGTGAAGACACCGCCGCCATTACAGAAAAAACGGCTGAACTTACCGCCGCCGTCATGAAAATGGGCGAAGCGATTTACGCGGGTCAACAAGCAGCCGAAGCTGACGAGGGCGCAAGCGCCTCGTCTGATGACGCAGACGAAGATATTGTTGACGCTGAATTTGAAGACGTAGACGACGAAAAATAATCATATATTTTTAAGCAAAACCCCGCCCCTATTAGTGTAGGAAGCACATGGCGGGGTTTTTGCATTATCTAAAGGCTTAATCAGGGGACATCATGGCCACGACAAAACGCGATTATTATGAAGTCCTAGGCTGCATTAAAACTGCGGACGGTAAGGTGTTAAAATCCGCCTACCGCAAACTCGCTATGGAGTTCCACCCCGACAGGAACCCGGACAATCCTGAAGCTGAAAACAAATTTAAAGAATTAAACGAAGCCTATTCCATCTTGTCTGATGACCAAAAACGCGCCGCTTATGACCGCATGGGTCATGCAGCCTTCGGCCAAGGTGGTGGTGGAGGTGGACTAGGTG
>JAESQI010000238.1 GCA_016765255.1 Robiginitomaculum sp.
AACGTCCATTGCCCGCTGGAAAAATGTCACCGTCAAGCGCGTTGGCATTTGGCACATTGAAGAGCGTATTTGCCGTCATAGGTTTAGCACTTGCGTCAAACTATTATGCCAGTGCGCTTTTGGCCTTTACCATCTTTTATTATGTTATCATTTATTCCGTGTGGCTTAAACGCTCGACCCCGCAAAATATTGTCATTGGCGGCGCAGCGGGTGCCTTTCCGCCTATGGTAGGCTACGCAGCGGCAGCGGGTGGATTGTCGTCTGACCCATTTAGTACGGCCATGCTATTCCAAGCGATTACGCATGAAAGCATATTGTTATTTCTGATTATCTTCCTCTGGACGCCGCCGCATTTTTGGGCTTTGGCTCTGTATAAACAAGGGGATTACGCGAAAGCCAAAATTCCGATGATGCCAAATGTAAAAGGGGCTAAATCAACACGGTTGCAAATTTTCATGTACGCCATTGTTTTAGCCATTACATGTCTTGCCGTCGGATTTACCACGCTTGGTTCACCGCTCTATATAGGGATTGCCAGTTTGCTCAATATTGGGTTTTTAGCTCTAGCCTTTAAAGTTTGGCGCTCGAAAGCAGGTGAAAAACCTGCCCCAAATGACGAGGCATCACTATATGAAGTCCGCGCAGGGGATCGGGCTGCTCGTAATTTATCTGCCTATTCAATCGTATATTTATTCGCACTCTTTGGCCTATTGGCTGTTACCCATATATTACAAGGATAAACCATGTCAGATCCGATGAACCCAGAAATTTCAGGATATGTAGAGCCGACAAAGGCTGAATTGAGCGCACGTAAAAATAGGAATAGGGCCATTGCTCTTGGATTGTTTGGGTTTGTCGCTCTGGTATTTACGATCATGCTTTTGAAAATGGGATATTTTAAACCGTAATGACCGAGCAGCCTCCCCATTCACCTTCAGCTTCGCCTCACCGCAAAACGGGGATGGTGCTCTCGGGAATGGCTGTTGCTATGTTATGTCTTGGGTTTGCGTCAAAACCGCTTTACGATACATTTTGTCGGGTGACGGGATATGGCGGAACCACACGAGTCGCGGAAATTGCCAGTACGACGATTTTGGAACGCAAAATAACAGTGCGGTTTGATGCCAATACAAGAAGTGATCTGTATTGGAGTTTTAAGCCTGAACAAGTCTCAGTGGAAGTTAATATCGGGCAAAATGTGTTGGCGTTCTACACAGCAAAAAATAATTCAGACGAGGTTTTGGTTGGCACGGCCAGCTATAATGTATCGCCGATTAAGGCCGCCCCTTATTTTTCGAAGCTGGAGTGTTTTTGTTTCACCGAACAGCGCTTAGAGCCAGGCGAAGAGGTGCGGATGCCTGTTTTGTTTTTCGTTGACCCGCTCATTGTCGAGGATAAACGTCTGGACGAGGTTAAAACTATAACCCTTTCCTATACATTTCATAATGTGGAAAACCCGGGCGAAGACGCCTATACCAGTGTGGAACGCGAAAAACGATTGCAAGAAATCCAAGGTTTGGACTTATTACAATGACTTTATTTTGGATAAACCTCATAAAAATGCCTAAAATCTTAAAAAAAATGGCTTGGCATATTGCCGCTACGTCTTGCCCAAGCTATAGCAGTACAAATCACTTTTGGAGGACATATGTCTGACCACGCCGTTGAACACGATTATCATTTATTGCCGCCAAGCCCATGGCCGTTTCTAGCAGGCATTTCCGCCGCGATTTGGGGCACTGGCATGGTTGCCTTTTTTGCGGGGCTTTACCCGCGAAGTGTTGATCACCCAAACGGCCTAATGGAGTTTTTTTTCTCGCGCGGGATGGATATGTATGGCGACGCGCCCGTCTCTAATGGCGGTTGGATTATTTTGCTGCTGGGCTGTATGATGGCGACATTTGTTATGATTGGCTGGTGGCGCGATGTTGCCAAAGAGGGGGCGGCTGGTGACCACACGCCTGTCGTTCAAATCGGTCTGCGTTACGGCATGATTTTCTTCATTATGCAAGAAGTGATGTTTTTCGTTGGTTGGTTCTGGATGTTTTTTGAATTTGGACTGTTTCACAAAATACGGGCGGGCTGGAATAAAGATGTGTTGGAAAGCGCCGATACCTACGCTGAAGGTTATGGCCTCAATGCGGGCGGACATGCGATTTCGTCCATCAATGCATGGGATATTCCCTTGATGAATACACTTGTATTGCTTCTATCAGGCACAACGGTAACATGGGCCCATCATGCTCTAATTAAAGGCGATAGAAAATCTGCGAGTACTGGTCTTATTTTAACCGTATTGCTCGGTGTATTTTTTATTGGTCTGCAAGCTGTCGAATATGTAGAAGCTTTCGCCCACAAAGATACACACGGCTTCTGGCTTGATTCCAATGTTTACGGCTCAACGTTTTTCTTGGCGACAGGTTTTCACGGCCTGCATGTGTTAATCGGGGCGATCTTCTTGTTTGTCATTTGGTTGCGTCTTCGCGCAGGCGGCATGACATCTAAACAGCATTTTGGCTTTGAAGCGGCGGCATGGTATTGGCACTTTGTTGATGTTGTGTGGCTATTCTTGTTCACATTCGTCTATGTCGTCTTCGCAATGGGGTAGGGCGTCATGTCTGACCCAACACCACAAATTGATAAATCGAAAATATTAGGCGCAGGTTTTCGCGGGCGTTGTCCTGAATGCCTTGAAGGCCCGCTATTTGACGGCTACCTAAAATTTGCGCATGAATGTCAATCGTGTGGGTTTGATTATCACAGTAATGATGTGGCGGACGGGCCTGCGGTATTTGTTATATTGCTGGCTTCCATTTTAGTCGTGCCACTGGCTCTCGCCTTTCAGATTAAAATGGATGCGTCTATCTATTTGACCATGATCATTTTTATCCCTGCGATTATTGGTGTGTGTTTGGCTTTGTTGCGGCCCTTTAGAGGCCTGATGTTTGCCTTGCAGATTATGAATAATGCCTCTGAAGGTGAGCTTGTTACTGACCCTGAAAACTACGATGAAAATTAAATTCCAACCTATGTGGGGTTTGACAATTGCTACGCTTATTTGTCTGGGTATATTATTAACCCTCGGCACTTGGCAATATAAACGCCTGCATTGGAAAACAAAAATACTGGCGGAAATTGAGCAGGCTGGCAATGCGCCGCCGCTCCAGTCTTTACAAGAAATCAACATGCTTTTAGCGGCAGGGAAGCCCGTAGATTTTCGCCGTATCGCTATGGGCGTGAATTTTACCCTACCAATTATTAACGAAGGCCAGCCGTTTCACCTTCTGCGTTCCACGGGGAAAGCCTTTTCGTGGCGGTTTTATCAACCGATTTCTGAAGGGACGAGCCAAGCCTATGTTGCCACCCGTGAATTTGTCAAAGGGCCAATGGCCACACCACCAAAGGCGCTTAGTGGTGAAAACACACTTATTGGCTATGTGCGTCTTGTTCAGAAGACCAATTGGACAATTCCCAAAAGCGACCCAAAGGCAAACCGCTGGTTTTCTTTTAATGCAAGGCCTGAAGTCTTGGATTGGAGTGTCGGCGGCACGATTGCAACTGCCTATTATATTGACGCCGCCCCGCACATTAAAGCGGTGGAAAATTTACCAGTGAGAATGCCTGAGATTCCCAATAATCATCTTGATTATATGCTGACATGGTACAGTTTTGCGCTAATCTTGCTGGTAATTTATTTCCTTTTGCACCGCAAGCAAGGACGTTTGCGGATTGAGCGAGGCAAGCCGTAAAATGCCAAAACGGGGCAAAATTCCAAATCCCATCTATGAACCGTGTACGGGGGGGCAAGTCTATTTGGCCGTTCCCAAATGGGCGGATTTTGATAGCTGGGTTGCTTTGCGCCGCGACAATCGAACCTATCTTCAATCGTGGGAGCCAAGTTGGGACGAAGCACACCTGACGCGCAGCGCTTACCGTAGCCGTCTGACTATATATAAGAAAATGATAGCAGAGGATATTGGTTATCCGTTTCATGTCTTCATGGCCGAGGGTCATAAATTGGTTGGAGCTTGCAATTTGACAGCCCTAAAGCGAGGCTCAATGCAAAGTGCCCATATTGGGTATTGGATTGGCGAACGCTATGGACGCAACGGATTTGCGCGAGCAGCAGTTCGGGCTATTTTGCGGTTTTCGTTTGAAGATTTACGCCTCCACCGTCTAGAGGCCGCCGTGCAGGCGGAAAATGCGGCGTCCATAAGTGTGTTGGAAAAAACAGGGTTTAGGCAAGAGGGGATTGCGCGAGGATTGCTCAAGATTGATAATCAATGGCGTGACCATTTAATCTTTGCCAAACTCTCTGGCGATTAGGCGTTTCCAGCCTGTGCCGATAAAAGTTCGGGGCTTATGCCTAAACTTGCCAAAGCCTGTTTCCATTTGTGTTTTGGGTCTCCAGAAAAAATTATGTTCTCATCAGCATTGGTAATCAACCAACCATTGTTTTTAATCTCGTCTTCGAGTTGCCCGCCGTGCCAGCCTGTATACCCAAGAGCAAGGGCGGATAATTTGGGCGCGTGGTCACTAATCAGCGCCGTTAAAATATCCTTGCTTGTGGAGAGGGCCAAGGTTTCACTTAAGGGGAGAGACGTGTCGATATTAAAATAGTCACGGGAATGGAGAACAAACCCACGTTCTGTTTCGACGGGCCCACCGTATAAAATTTGACTATCGTCATTGGTAACGTCGCCCTGAATGCCGAGATGGGGCAACATCCCTGATAGCTTTAGGTCAGGCTTGGGTTTGTTAATGATAATGCCCATGGCTTGTTCCGCGTCGTGGACACATAAATAAATGACGCATTTTCGAAAACGTTTATCCCCCATTGCTGGCCCCGCAATGAGAAATTGCCAGCCTGATAACCGCCGTTCTCATCCATATCGTCGCCGCGTAGGTCGATAGGTTTTTTGCTTTGT
>JAESQI010000239.1 GCA_016765255.1 Robiginitomaculum sp.
AAATGAGGGCGGGCCAGCTTTTACGGTCAATGATTGCCAATTGGACGCTGGTGGCGCGGCGGGGGTCAATCGTTTGACGCTGATTACGGGGCCAAATATGGCAGGTAAATCAACCTATCTTCGGCAAAATGCCCTGATGTTTATTCTGGCTCAATCTGGGTGTTTTGTGCCAGCAAGACGAGCGGAAATCGGAATTGCGGACGCTCTGTTTTCGCGGGTTGGGGCGTCGGATGATTTGTCACGTGGGCGGTCAACCTTTATGACTGAAATGATCGAGACCGCAGCAATTCTAAATCAGGCCACTCCCCGTACATTTGTAATATTAGACGAGATCGGTCGGGGGACATCTACATTTGACGGGCTTGCGATTGCGTGGGCGACAACCGAACATTTACACACTGTCAATATGTGCCGCGCCTTGTTTGCAACACATTATCATGAATTAACGGCTTTGGTAGATACGCTGGGCCATGCTGGAAATGCCAGTTTAAGGGCTAAGGAGTGGGAGGGTGATTTGGTATTTTTGCACGACGTTAAGCCCGGCCCTGCTGATAAATCCTACGGCGTACAAGTGGCGAAACTAGCTGGCCTGCCCCCTGCCGCCATATTGCGAGCCCGCGACGTGTTGGAACGGCTGGAATCAGAGGCGAATAACAACAAACAAGGCGAGGCAAATATATTGGGAGGCTTGCCATTGTTTAGCGCCCCGACGCCCCCTCTTAATGCCAAGCCATCAAAAATTGATCTGGCTGTGCAGAGTTTAGAAATTGATGATTTGTCGCCACGCGAAGCTCTTGAATTTTTATATGATTTAAAATCCTTAATGCATAAAAAGACGAATAAAAATGCGGGGCCGACATGACAAGCTTGACACCAACCCAAATGCATATGGATAAAAATTTATATGCGCAATTATCGGCTCTTGACGACAAGAGCGATAAAAAAAAGATCATCAAGATTTGCCAATTCGCTTTACAAAAAGCGGTAGATGAAATCCAAACCAAATTCGAAGCCAAAAGCCTAAACGGCATAGAAACGGCAACGGCCATTGCCAGTGCGCATGACGATTTATTACAAGCCCTATTTACGTTCGCGACCAAAGACATTTTCCCGAATAAAAACGCAACAACAGAAACCATATCCCTCTGTGCGGTGGGTGGGTATGGGCGCGGAGAAATGGCCCCATATTCTGATCTTGATTTGATGTTTTTAATCGCAAGTAAAAAGCCTACCAAACGGTGTAGCGAGATAACTGAATATATTTTGTATATGTTATGGGATTTGAAATTAAAAATCGGCCATGCTTTGCGAAGTCCTGAGCAATGTATTGAATTAGCCCGCACTGACGATACGGTGTTATCGGCTCTCCTTGATTTGCGGCTTGTGGCGGGGCCGCCCGAGCAAGCCAGTATATTGGTTTGGCTTTTGCGTAAAGAGCGTACACGCGGTAAAATTCGCAGCTATATTTCCGCCAAACTAAAAGCTCGCGATGGCCGCCACGCGAAAGCGGGCAATTCACGTTATGTCATAGAGCCCAATATAAAAGAAGGTAAGGGTGGCCTGCGCGATTTGCACGAACTCTACTGGATTGCCCGTTTTGTTTACGGCAAGAAGGGTAGTGCTAAAACCGACGCGCCTTTAAAACCACATGGGGTCATCGCCTATATTCGCCACGGACTGCTAAATGCAAAAGATGCAAAACGCTTTAACAGCGCCGCCGAATTCCTGTGGCAAGTACGGCATAATCTGCATTATATTGCGGGTCGGGCGACAGAAAGCTTAAGCTTTGATCGGCAAGACGCGCTGGCCGTTCGCATGGGCTATACCCAAGGTGCGCCCGAAGACCGGGTGGCAGAATTTATGCGTACCTATTTTATGACAGCGCGTGAAGTGGGGGCGCTCACCCGTATTGCTTGCGCTAAGCTTGAGAGCCAAAGCGCTATTTTATTGCCGCAAGGCCTCGACCGATTTTTACCGACGACGCGGCGGGGCTTAAAGCAACCGGGGTTTGTCCTAGAACACGGGCGGCTTAATTTTGCGTCCGCGAAAGCTCTCAAGAAAAACCCTCTGTATATCTTGCGCCTGTTTCAAATTGCGGGGGCGCGTAATCTGGATATTCATCCAGATGCCTTTTCCGCCCTGTTGCTCAATATGGGACTGATTGATGACGACTTTAGAGCCAACCTAGACGCCAGTGACATATTTATGGATATTTTGCTCAAAAGCATGGCCCCAGGGGCAGTGCTGCAAACCATGAATGAGGCCAGTGTTCTCGGCGCTTACTTGCCAGAATTTGGCGCCATTGTCGCCCGCACTCAATTTAACATGCACCATGCTTATACGGTTGATGATCATACAATATCCCTGATTAAGTTTTTACATGATTTGGAAAGCGGAGAACTGGCTCGTGAACATCCATTGGTAACAGGGTTTCTAAAAGACCTCGCCAGCCGTCATCGCAAATGCCTTTATCTGGCTTGTCTATTTCATGATGTGGGCAAAAGCGAAGGCGATCAATGTCTGGACGGGGCGAGGATGGCAAGGCGCGCCACGCAGCGCATGGGGCTATCAGATAGTGAAAGCGATACCGTGAGCTGGCTGGTGCGCAATCATTTGGAAATGAGTGAGACAGCGCAAAGACGCGATATCACAGACCCGGATACAGTTGAAGGATTTGCCAAAACGGTTGGTTCTATTGCGCGCTTGCAAATGTTAACGGCTCTCACCGTCGTTGATATCAAGGCCGTGGGGCCCGGCATATGGAATGACTGGAAAGGCGAATTATTACGCCAGCTCTACCGAAGTGCACGCCAAGTCTTACTCGGTGATCACGACGCAGGGCAAGAGGCGGGCGCAGACTATGACCTAGATGATTTATGTGCACAGCTTGACCCGCTCATTGCCGAGAAAATAAGACCAATGTTCACCTCTCTGTTTTCAGACAAGGGGGCCTCTTATTGGAATACGACCCTAAAGGACGTGCAAGTCCAGCACGCAGGATTTTTCGCGGATGCGCTGGCTTCTTTTGCAAAAACTGATAATGACGGGGCGCATCATTTCGTCCGTACCACTTTAAACCGCTCTAAGGACATTACAGAGCTTTGGATTCTAAGTGTTGATCGCCTGCACTTATTTGCTGATATTACGGGGGCGATTGCCATGTGCGGCGCCTCTGTGACAGGGGCGCATTTGCATACGGGCGATGATGGTCTGGTGTTTAATATTTTCTATTTGCAAAATCCTGAAGGGTTAGCTTTTGGTCGACAAACGCTGCGTAGGTTAGAGAAGTTGGAAGCTGCGACACTGCTTGCATTGAACGGGCAGGGCGTTGACCAAGTTTTACCGCCTGCAATAATCTCTCGCCGCGCCGACGCTATTCCCATCCATCCAAGGGCGTCCGTTATGATGTCGGGAATTGATACGGCCATTATTGAAGTCTCTGGTCGGGATAGACCTGGTCTTCTCTGTGATCTCGGGCGGGTATTGGCAGATCACGATTTGTCGATCCGCTCGGCCCATGTTGAAGTGTTAGGCCCCAAAGCCATTGATGTATTTTATGTGGCTATTGACGCGGAAAACCCTTTGCAAGAACAGGTATTGCAGGCCGACCTTATGCGAGTATTGGCAGGCCAAACTCTGACAGCTAAACAACATGAGACCGCGTCGTGAGACTGATTAAGTCAACAGCGATTATCGGTAGCCTTACCCTAATGAGCCGGGTTCTGGGCTTGGTACGCGATACATTAACGGCCAATTTTTTAGGCGCAGGGCCGGTCAATGACGCGTTGGTCACAGCCTATAAAATTCCCAATACATTTAGGCGGATTTTTGCAGAAGGCGCGTTTAACGCCGCCTTCGTTCCGCTTTATGCGCGCCGCATCGAAGAAGACGGCGAGGCTGGAGCGGATAATTTTGCCTCAGAGAGCTTGGCGGCTTTATTTCTCATGGTGGCTGCTTTGGTCATCGTGTTCGAGTTGACCATGCCGTGGACACTTAATTTGTTCGGGGCAGGGTTAGGGCGCGAAGCTCTTAGTCCCAATGCTGATTTTCCCCAAAATTTATCGTCCTATGATTTGGCGGTTATTGGCGCGCAACTCACCATGCCTTATCTGTTGCTTATTTCACTCACCGCAATGTTTTCGGGAATTCTCAACACACGCCATCATTTTGCTGCCGCCGCCTTTGCCCCCGTATTGCTAAACTCTGCTTTGATCGGGGTGTTTATTGTTGCGGGCGGGGCAAAGTGGAGCCAACCACTTTTGGTGCTTTATTTGTGTATCGGCATGGCGGTATCGGGAATTTTTCAGCTTAGTCTCGTGGTCTGGGCCTGCCGTAAGGCGGGGGTGAGGCTTAAAATAAAACGTCCGCGCCTAACCCCGGGTGTGAAACGGCTATTTGTCTTGGGCGTACCTGGCACATTGGCGGCAGGCATCACCCATATCAATATTATGGTGTCCCATAATATATCGACCGCGCAAGCAGGCGCGCCGTCTTGGCTCAATTACGCCGATAGACTTTATCAACTTCCTTTGGGCATTATCGGTATTGCCATGGGGGTTGCATTATTGCCCGCACTCACGCGGCACTTGCGCGGCGGGGACGAAAAGGGGGCGAGAGATAGCCTTAACCGCGCCTTTGAAATTGCCGCTTTTCTCACTCTACCCGCCGCTATGGCCCTCGCCGCCATGCCGGAATTTCTCATAGCTGGCATTTTCGAACGCGGCGCTTTTACCCAAGCAGACACACAAGCTACCAGTAAAGCCCTGCGCATGTTTGCCTTTGGCCTGCCAGCGTTTATTTTGATAAAAGTCCTAACCCCTGCATTTTTTGCGCGAGAGAACACCAAAACGCCGATGATCTATGCAGGTCTGTCGGCGATCATCAATCTTGGGCTTGGTTATTATTTGTTTGTGACCATCGGATTTTGGGGACTGGCCATTGCCACTTCAATTGCTGCGTGGGTAAATGTGTTTTTTCTCACCCGCATATTGTTAAAAGACGGAAATTTTACGCCGGACGCAAGGCTGTTGACCCGTGTGCCAAGGATTGCTCTGGCCAGTCTTGTTATGGGTGTTGGCATATTTTATCTGTCTGGATATTACAGCGATGGAGTGGGGCAAGGCCTGGTTCGCTCTTATGGCCATCTCATCCTTGTCACGGGCCTCGGATTAGTCCTTTATGCCCTTGCCGCCTTTACTTTGCGGGCCTATAGCATATCTGAAATTCGTAGCTCTCTTGGTAGAAAATAAATATGTCCCAGCCAGCCGTAAAATATACAGGCCCACCCCGTGTGTTCTCTGGTATGCAGCCAACGGGTGATCTACATTTGGGCAATTATCTCGGCGCGCTTAAGAAATTCGTTGACCTACAACACAGCCATGAATGTGTGTATTGCATTGTAGATCTGCACGCAGTTACAGTCTGGCAAGACCCCAAAATTTTGGCTGCCCAAACCCGCAATATTGCAGCCGCCTATTTGGCGGCGGGGGTTGATCCTGACAAGGCGATCATTTATCCGCAATCCGCCGTGCGCGGGCACACGGAACTGGCGTGGTTTTTTAATTGTGTCGCCCGCATTGGCTGGCTGTCGCGCATGACCCAGTTCAAAGAAAAGTCGGGCAAAAATTCTGAAAATATGTCGGTCGGACTTTATGATTATCCGGTATTGCAAGCGGCTGATATTTTGCTGTTTAAAGCCACTCATGTCCCCGTGGGCGAAGACCAGAAACAACATTTGGAACTGTCTCGCGATATTGCGCAAAAGTTCAATAATGATTTCGAAGTGCCTGGGTTTTTTCCCCTGCCCGAACCTTTGATCAAAGGGCCTGGGGCGCGGATTATGTCTTTGCGTGACGGAACAAAGAAAATGTCAAAATCTGACCCGTCGGTTAATTCACGCATTAACCTCACCGATAATGCCGACGCTATTGCTAAAAAAATTCGCAAAGCCAAAACGGACGCAGGTGTTATTCCCGAGAGCTTAAAAGAGTTGGACGATAGACCAGAACTGGCAAACCTTGTCGGGATTTACGGGGCTTTTGCAGAGATATCCAAACAACAGGTTTTGGATAAATATGCGGGCAAAGGCTTTGGTGTGTTTAAGCCTGCACTTGCCGAATTGGCGGTCGAAATCCTACATCCGATCACCGAGCGCATGAATGATTATTTAAAAAACCCAGACGAGACCGACAGGGTTTTGGCCAAAGGAGCGCAGGCCGCCAATCAAATAGCCGAGCCTATTTTGGCCGAGATCCGCGACGTGATGGGTTTTTGGAAACTGAAGCCTTAGAGAAAAAGAAGAGACTTCCTATGATCCGTAAAGTATTGATTTATCCTGCCCTTGTCCTATTTGCCCTTTTAGGGAGTGTGACGGCCTATTATTTAACGGGTGATAAGCAGAATTTACAGCCAGTTATTCGTGTTGCCAATGTGGCATTTCGTTTACCGGCGCCTGGACAAACTACGGCTGCTGCCTATTTTGATATCATCAATAAAGGCGGGGCAGACGCGCTTTTATCGGCCACCAGTTCAGCAAGTCCACGGGTGGAACTTCATACGCATTTACACGAAGACGGCGTGATGAAAATGCGCCAAGTCGACAGCGTCAAAATTTTAGCCCAGCAGACAACGCAGTTTAAATCGGGTGGTTTGCATGTCATGTTATTTGATTTTGCAATGCCACAAAATACAACATCCATTCCGCTCACCCTAACGTTCGCCCGTAGCGGGGAAAAACGCGTTGTCGCGATTATCGGGGACAGTCACAGTGAAATGGATCACAGTAAAATGAACCATGAAGATATGGGGCATTAGGGCAGTTGTAGTATTTCCAAACCGCGCTCATGCCGCCGAAGGGCGGTACCCTTTTCCGCCCTAGGCGTTTTATTTACATGGGGTTCCGCTATCCAGCGGAATGAGCGAGTATTTGAAGTCTAGGGCTTTAAAAACAAATTTTGTTCACGCAGTCGTTTAATTTCAGCCGCCACCTGTTTAAAATGCTGAGCTCGCTCTTGTTCGTCTTCATTGGTGCCGATACTCATGGGATCAAGAATGGCCTTCTCATAATCGAGACCAGCGCGGGCCAATAAAAATATGGCCCATCTATCTGCGCTCCGTTCTGTTTTTGGAGAAATTCCCATCTTTACATGACCGAGTATATTGTGGGCCATTTCGTGGGCGATGACGAGGGAAAGCGGCAGGTCTTTTATGGTGTTCATCAATCCCGTGGTGACAAAAATACGCTCCCCGTCTGCATAGGCATTGGCTTGGGTTTCAATCCGCACCCGCACTTCATACCCACACCCTATTTCGTCAGTGATAACTTTATCCTCAACGACATCCCCAAATTTCAACCCGCCTTGATCTGGCTTGCTATCGGGGCGAATATAAAAGATGCGGTTCTGTTCGTCTAAACCCCATAGGGATTTGGCGACGGCTTGAAACTCTTGCGGGTAGTCGGTGAGTGTATGGGTGATAACGACCGTATCTTCCGCTTCCCCCTTACAAAGTTCTATGCTTGCTTTTCGAAGAGGCCTCGCAAGTGTATCAAGACGTTTGGTCATCGGGATGACGGACTTTAAAATTTCCCGATAAGACATTTCCCTGTAGGATTGGGAGGGCGGCGGTGTTGCGCATCCAACCCAAAAGACCATAAGGCCTAATACAAGCCAGTTTGCCCTCAAGGGTTTTGCTGTGTTGGTTTTAGAGCATTGGGCAAGAGAGCTTGACCTGATGTACGTTTGGCATTGATCTCTTGGGCCGTCATGCGAATAGACAGAAGCCGAGCTGGTGTTACGGGATGGGATTTGGCCCGCACTATGCTTTTTGGATTTTTTACCCCGAGCCTGCGCCAAAACGTCTCGACCCCGTCCATATTATATCCAGCCCTTGCCATATAATACAGGCCTACATAATCGGCTTCGGCTTCGAACGGGCGGGTGGTGCGGGTGGCAAAGCCCGAAAGAATAGTGTTTTGAATGATTTTTAGAATATGCCCCATAGTGTTATGGGCCAGTTCATGGCCGACCACCAAGGCCAGTTCTTCGTCTGTTTTGGCAAAGTCCATCATGGCAGTCGTGATGATAATAGACTTTCCAGTAGCGTAAGCATTGACCGCCCCGCTCATGCGCAGTGAGACTTTATAATCACAAGCCAAGTTTGAAGTGACAGGAACAGAGAGAGTTTTATCCCCCCGCCGAATTTGAATTTCGGCCTGCTCGGTTTTTAGGGTTTCCTGCAAAGCTTTATTGCGCACACTTGTTGGATTTGCGCGTTGATCAAGCAAGCTATCCATTTTTGACAATTGTGCATTGTCTCTCACCGATAATATGGTCGGGTGTTTTTTCGCCCCCAGCTGCCGTTTGGCCGCGTCTCTTAAATGTTTGGGATAGGATTTTAGCGTGTGTGTGCGCACACCCATATCTTGAAACGTTTTCTCGCATATAGGCGCATTGGCTTGCAAAAGCTTTGTGCTAATTTTATCGAGGCGGCTTAATTGCTGTGCGTAGCGAATAAAAGCTTGGTGTTCTTGGGTGTTGCTTTCTTTCCTCAAAGCCGCTTGGTTTGGCACGGGCAGGCGGGTCTCCACATGGGCGCAGGCGCTTAGAAAAACGAGAGCAAACATCAAAAAAGATAGCCTTGTGATCATGCCTTTGCTTAGCGGAGTTATTGGCTCTTGAAAACCCCTTCCCTGCGTCCCATTTAAAGGCTATAAGCAAAGATCAGATAAAAGGCGAACCTATCATGTTTATTCAAACCGAAGACACTCCCAATCCTGCCACTCTCAAATTCTTGCCGGGCCGCGACGTTGTTGCCGCTGGCTTGCCGCCACTGGAGTTTGAAAAGGGTGACGATGTGAGCGCCGCACCTTTGGCCGAAATGTTGTTTTCGATACCGGGCATAAATAGTGTATTTTTCGGCAGTGATTTTATCTCGGTTAGTCGGGGCGAGAAAACCGACTGGCCTCGCCTCAAGCCTGCCGTACTCGGTGCGATTATGGATTTTTACGTGGCTGGCGGCGATGTGTTGTCGGGCATGGTAAGTTCAGACGACGCGGACGAAGAAGTTTACGAAGGCGAGGTTTTGGAAATTGTCGACCAAATTAAAGAACTGATCAATACCCGTATTCGCCCAGCCGTTGCCCAAGACGGCGGCGATATTGTGTTCAAACATTTTGATGTAAATGACGGCACAGTCTATTTGCAAATGAAGGGGGCGTGTGCAGGTTGTCCATCCTCGACCCTGACCTTGAAATCTGGTATTGAAAACTTGCTTAAACATTATGTTCCCGAAGTGACCCAGGTCGAGCAGGCAGTCTAATTGATCTGCCTTGGCATTGACACAACGGGCCAATATTGCAGCGCGGCCCTTGTTACTGAGGGCAGTGTATTAGCGAGGGCCTCCCAAAACATAGGCACAGGCCACGCCGAAACTTTAGGGCCGATGGTGGCGGGTTTGTTAAAGCAGGCTCAAATTTCTGCCTCTAATATCGAAAAGATTTCCGTCTGTGTCGGCCCCGGTAGTTTTACTGGTCTTCGGGTCGGCCTCTCCTTTGCTAAGGGGTTGGCTTTACCACGTAACATTCCCGTGGTTGGAATATCCGCTCTCGAAATTTGGGCCAAAGCTTATGACCCCGAAGGCGTGGTTTCGCTTCTCTCGGCGGCGGACGTTAAGCGCGGACAGATTTTTTACCAAAATTGGCGGGCTGGTATTGCAGACGATGCACCCGCTTTACTGGATTACGAAACGGCCAAGGTTTTGTTCCGTACTATGCCTAAAACCGGAGGTTGGCCCAGCGGTTCCAGTTATGTATGCCCAGAAATTTTAGCGTGGATTGGACTGGAAAAAGACATCCAAACTCACCCCGCTGAACCTTTATATCACCGCCCGCCGGACGCCAAATTACCCGGTGGTAAAACCCTTTAGGAGGCAATATGTCCATTCATGCCCGTAAGGTGTACCATGTTATGTTCACGGCTACAAAACCTCACCTACCTTTCTTCATATCCTACCCTGTGGTGGGTATCCATGTCGATTATGGGTTATAATGCTCAGAATTTTGGCGCTATAAAGGTGTAGTAAGACATGCAGGAACATATATAGTGCGGCCCAATCACGAGGATATACTTAACAAAGCTGATTTGATAACAGCGGCTGGGGAGAAATTT
>JAESQI010000240.1 GCA_016765255.1 Robiginitomaculum sp.
CATAAACATTATCAACCGGCACCCCGTTCGCGTCCGCCATGGCCAAGATTTGTGTTTTCAGTGGCCCGTCTTCCATCGGGTAATAATCGTTAAAGAGTGGCGCGATAAAAACGGGCGAGATTAGCAGGATAAATGTCAAAAACACCATCGACGCCCCCGCGCCCCACCACCGCCAAGCAGGGCCAAGCTTTCTCATGAGAACGTAAAGCCCCCACAACGCCAATGTGCCAAGGACGAGGCTAAGACCGAGACCTATCAGCAACTCCCCGAGCCATCCCCCCAGAGATAAGTTCAATAAGTCGTACTGCTTTTCTCTAAAAAAACCCTGATAAAGCGTCATAGGGAAAACCAACACACTGATACTTAAAATGTATATGAAAATATAGGCAGGCTTTATAAGTATGGCAGATATTTTACCACTGAGCCAATCACGTAATCGGGCTGAACGCTCTCCACTCAAAATGATCCACGCCACAATGATGCCAAGGATAAAATTCCACAAGGTCAACCAATAGCCACCCTCGAAATAAGAATCTGATCGCGCAATTTCAGCTGCGGACATTGTGCTCATCCAAACTTCCGTTGCCGCCACTGGGTCAAGGCCGCTCGCTTGCGCCGCCATGGTTAAAAATATGCTCACCTTATTCCCCTTTATTTGGCATTATAACAAATATTAGAACAAGCCATACTAAAAAACCGTCCACATTGATGAACGGTTTTTTATGGTTTAGAAAAAACAGAAATTACATTCCGTTGCGCTGTGCATTGGATGTGCAGTCGGCTTTTTTGTTATAGCCTTCAGAACTTGCGCCCGTGACTTCGCCGTTTGTGGCCGTGCGTCTCCAGCGGTATTCTTCTTTTTTATCTTGGTAAATATCCCATTTGTCTTTGGCACCAAGTCCTTTGGGATTGCCGCCCATGCCGTGGCGATCTGCATTGGCTTTACAGGCGGCTTTTTGTGTATAGCCTTCACAGGACGATCCTACAATTTTGCCGTTACTGGCCTTGCGACGCCAACGGTGCTCGCCGCGCTTGTCTTCATACATTTCCCATTTATCATTTTCACCAGCCATTTGGTCCCCTTATATTTATGTTACGGGTCTAATGCCCGCGCTCAATATAAAGGAATATTCAAAAAAGTAAATCACCTAGTCATGATTTATGGTTTGGCGAGCGGATTTAGGATTTTGCGGGCCCTGTCGAGACGGCAACCATTGCGGCCCGTAACGTACGATCGCCCAATGTAAATCCAGTTTGCATCAATTCAGCCACATCACCTTTGGTCTCGGAGGACGGAATTTGGGCCACGGCTTGATGCACATTGGGGTCGAATTTCGAACCTTTCCCGGATACGGATTTAATACCGTGCCGCGCAAAGACGGCCATCAATTCTTTTTCGGTGAGTTCAATCCCTTCAAGCAGGTGTTTGGCATTATCCCCAAGCGCGCCTCGTGCCTTATCATCAACCGTGCCAAGCGCTCGCCCAAGATTATCAGACACAGACAACATATCGGCGGCGAAACGCTCCACTGCGTAAATACTGGCCGCCCTCACTTCACGTTCTGTACGCTTTTTAACATTTTCTGTCTCCGCCATTGCCCGCAAGGCTTGATCTTTTATCGCGGCCAGTTCGGTGGTTAGTGTTTCAATCTTCTGGGTCGCCTGCTCAATCTCGCTTAAAACTGGTGTGTCATCAGAGGCTTTGGTCGCTGCTTCTATTTCTGCTTGCAGCGCGTCCAGTTCAGCGTTGGTTGGCAGGCCGTCCAGATCAGGTTTTGTCTCTGGTGTTTTTTGTGTATTTGTCATGTGGTGACCTTAAATGAAATGCAGGTTTGGTGCGTGTCTTATGTATGTTTGATTTATTTGTTTTGCAAGAGCCTACCGACAAGTGTAGCTGTATAATTGACCATAGGAATGACCCGCGCATAATTAAGTCTTGTAGGGCCAATGACGCCGACAGCGCCAAGAATTTTTTGGTCATCCCCTAAATAAGGCGCGACCACCTTCTTGACCCTGACAAGCTAAACAGAGGGTTTTCCGCGCCGATAAATATTTTCACACCCTCGGCAGTTTCTGCGCTATCGAGCAAGGCTATCAATTCTTCTTTTCTCTCCAAATCTTCAAACAATAAACGTATACGCTCCAAATCGGAACGAACGTCCTCATTGTCAAGGAGCTGAGCCTGCCCACGGACAATTAAATTGCGCATTTGTGTGCTTTTCCCGTCTCCACTCCAATTGGCAATCCCTTGTTTGACGAGTGTACTTGCAGCAACATCCAGTTCCGCTCGCCCACTTTCAATATCTTTTAAAATATCGACGCGGGCTTCGCTCAAATGCCTGCCTTTAAGGCGTGCTGAGAGAAAATTACCTGCTTGCTCCAAAGACGATGGCATCAAACCTGTGGGCAATGCCATAATCCGGTTTTCCACATGCCCATCTACATAAACCAACACCGCCAGTGCTTGCCCTGCGTCCAATCCGACAAATTCAACGTGGCGCAATGCCCCAGACTGCTCAGGGGCAAGAACAAGTCCAGCTCCTCCCGCCAGCCCTGCCAAAGATTTTGAAGCTTGCTCCAACATGGCCTCAACACTGCTGTCTTGGCCATTAAATTGCGCGTCGATGACGGCCCGCTCTGTCTGGCTGACACTGCCAATTTCCAGTAGACCGTCGACAAACAGGCGAAGCCCTGCGTGGGTTGGCATACGGCCCGCACTAATATGGGTCGAAGATAAAAGACCAAGGGCCGCCAAATCTGCCATTGTATTACGAATGGTTGCCGCCGAGAGGGCGGATTGACCTGCACTCATTTGCGACAAAGTACGAGACCCAACAGGAGCGCCCGTATCCAGATACATTTGCACAATCGTCTTAAATATTCCCCGCGCACGGGTATCAAGGTCGGATAGGGACAATGAAGAGACGAGTAAGCTCATAGTGTTATTTTGGCCCTCTGTGAATTTATTGGCAAGTCATTTCAACAAGATTTAATCATAATTGAAAAAATGTCACAAATGCTTTTACAGAAGCACGCACCTGCGCTAACTCTCTTGTGCAATTATAGTAAAGGTTATCTCATGCGTCCAAATTCTCGCGCTCTTGACGCGCTTCGGTCAATTTCTATTGAAACCGGCGTTTCGCCTTACGCCGAAGGATCATGTTTGATCAAGTGCGGCAATACGCATGTACTCTGCACGGCGTCGGTGGACGAAAATGTACCGCGTTGGATGAAGGGTAAAGGCAAAGGCTGGGTGACGGCGGAATACGGTATGCTCCCCCGTTCAACCCATTCTCGTATGCGCCGTGAAGCGGCTCGCGGCGGACAAAGTGGGCGAACCATGGAAATCCAGCGCCTCATCGGACGGGCGCTTCGGGCAGGCGTTGATTTTAGAAAATTGGGAGAGCGACAAATTGTCCTTGATTGCGACGTCATCCAAGCAGACGGCGGCACACGTACCGCCTCGATCACAGGTGCGTGGGTGGCCTTAAAAATTGCAACAAATTATCTGCTCTCCGAAGGTGTGCTTGAGCATGATCCAATTACGGATCAAATTGCTGCCGTATCTTGCGGCATTGTGGATCAAACTTGCCGACTCGATTTGGAATATGTGGAAGATAGCGCCGCCCAAGCGGATGCCAATTTCGTGCTATCAAACACAGGCGGCATTATTGAAATACAGGTGAGCGCCGAGGATACACCTTTTGCCACAGACGAGTTTTCCGAAATGATGCGTCTCGCCCAGAAAGGCATTGGCGAATTATGTGCCGCCCAATTAAAAGCACTTGAGAGTTAGGTTTAGCACAACTAATCACAGTTTTCGTAGGTGACGTCCATATAGTTTGCAGGCTTACAAACACCATCTAAAAGATTATTTACTCGGGCAAGACGGCGGGCATAAATTTGTGGATGCCGCTTGGGATGGTATGTGTTGGGAGCCATCAACATAGTAATCAAACCGTGGTATTCTAGCTCTGAAATATCTATAAAATCTTTGCCCGTGTAACAAAGACTGGCATCTGTTAGTCCGTGTACATGGCGTCCATTGCATTTTCCCCAATAAACAATATTGACAAAGACTGTCAATTGATCTTGCTTTGATATCAATGGATCAACGGCGTAGCGGGCAATCAAACTTTGTTCAATTTTAGCAAATCCCTTTTTAAATTTTTTGAAATATAACTTTTTGACCACTGCCTGTGTGATCGTTGTCACACCTGCACCTGCGGTCTTACCGTCAACGCCTTTGTGCGTATAAAAGGACGGGTCTTGAATGCCAAGTAAATGGTCAATTTGACGTTTGCTAAGGTCGGACGCTTTAATTTTTATATTTGGGCCAGACAGATATTGCAAAAATAATTGTTCTGTCTTTGCTCGTGCTGAAAGCGTTTTAT
Source organism: Robiginitomaculum sp. (assembly GCA_016765255.1). Lineage (GTDB taxonomy): Bacteria > Pseudomonadota > Alphaproteobacteria > Caulobacterales > Maricaulaceae > Robiginitomaculum_A. Next base: position 4,395 of record JAESQI010000240.1, read on the forward strand.
AAAGTTCGTAAACAAGCATTACGCAGAGCAAAATGCCGAACCCTAATATCATTTTTTTCATACCTACCTCCTTGTCAAATAGGCATTAACAACAAATATGGTGAGATTATGACCTCACTTGATTAACAGAAGGCATGTAAACTATGGCCTGTCAAAGACTAAGTCCCCACCGCTTTGGTTTTGCCTTTAAATTTGCAAATATTGGCAATAATGCAATTATAACATTTCGGGGTTCGGGCCACGCAAGTATAGCGTCCATGTAAAATCAACCAATGATGAGCGTTTAGGATATACGCGTCTGGCGTGACCCGTATGAGGTTAAGTTCAACCTCGAGTGGGTTTTTACCGGGTGCCATGCCTGTGCGGTTAGATACCCGAAAAATATGAGTATCCACCGCCATAGTCGGTTGGCCAAAGGCGGTGTTTAGCACCACATTGGCCGTCTTACGCCCAACCCCAGCCAGACTTTCGAGGTCGTCCCTGTTCTCGGGAACCTGCCCCCCGTAAACATCCACAAGCCGCCGCGCCGCCGCGATAACATTTTTAGCTTTGGTTTTATAAAGCCCAATGGTTTTGATATGCTCCTTAAGTTTATCCTCACCGAGTTCGAGCATTTGTTCAGGGTTGTCAATTTTTCCAAATAAAGCCTTCGTCGCTTTATTCACTCCCACATCGGTAGATTGGGCCGACAAAGCAACGGCGACGACCAACGTATAGGGATTGCTATAATTTAATTCGGTTTTGGGATGCGGGTCTAGGGTTTGTAAATGCTTATATATTTCGGCAATTTTCGCGCGTGTTAATTTTGGTCGCGGCAGTTTCTTTTTTGGTTTTTTGGCAAGAGCTTTCATTTTTGTCGTCTGGAAATTTCCGCCAGCATTTGATCCGCTAAAGTCTTGGCATAATTCTGTGTGCGGCCCTCTATAAATTTACCCTTTATGTCAAATGCTTTACCTGCAAACCCTACGCCGAGTTGGCGCGGCACTGTGGTCGCGCCCAAACGGTTGAGAATAAAATGGAGTTGCCGAAGCACCATAATGCCCGATAGACCACCCGGTGTCGCCGAGCCAATCCCGTAGACGGGCCCGCTAAATTGACCAAGTTCAATCCGGGTTGTCCAGTCAATGGTATTTTTTAAAAGCGGTGGTAAACAGCCATTATATTCTGGGGTGGCGATAAATACACCGTCACAGGATTTAAGTCGTTTTACCAAATTTTTAGCGGCTTTTGGTACACCGTTTGTGGCCTCCCAGTCGCCATTGTAAATTGGCATATCATAGCGGGAGAGATCAATTTTTACACATTTTGCGCCTGCGTCTTTGAAAATATGCGCCATCGCATTGACGAGAGACTTATTCATAGAAGCCGTGCGTGTTGAGCCAGAGATCAGGGCAATTCTGGGCGGGGATTTAGACATAACGGTAACACCTACAAATTTTCGATTTTCGCACTATAGGGAAACATATCCAATACGCAAGAAATGGGTGGCGTTTAAACACAGGCGTGACTATCACAGAATTTATGAATATACCACAACGTGATCTTTTTACCAATGCCGCTAAAGACTATGAGCTTATGGCACGGGCTCTGGCCTATTTGGGCGATCATTGGCATGACCATCCTGATTACAAACAGGCGGCCAAGCACGCAGGGCTCAGTCCGCATCATTTCCACAAAGTCTTTACCCGCTGGGCAGGGGTGTCGCCTAAAAATTATATTGGCGCGCTCACACATAATGCCGCGAGGGACATGTTGGTGGGCGGCGCAAGCGTTGAGGAGGCAAGCTTTGAGGCCGGCCTCTCCTCTCCGTCGCGCCTGCATGATTTATGTATCAAGCACGAAGCCTTAAGTCCGGGGGAAGCCCGTTCAAAAGCGAAAGGCGTGGATATGGTATGGGGGGCCGCACCGTGTCCATTTGGCATTGCAGTTGGCCTGATCAGTCCTCGCGGGCTTTCAGCGTATGGGTTTTGCGAGCTGGGAGAAGTCGAGGCTAGTTTTGAGGATTTCTAAAACCGTTACCCAAA